>DATFQC010000027.1:0-3135 GCA_035264425.1 Anaerolineales bacterium | reverse complement strand
TCGGGGTGACCGCCTTGATACTGGGGGTCATGGCTCTTCGCAGCAAGTCTCGTTGACAGGTGTGAAATCAATTTCGCTGGGATTGAGTTGAAGTGAAATTCAAAAAAAAATCTATCGGGCTGTTCCTTCTTATTCTGTTCTATAGTGCCTGTGCAGTTCCCTCCGCGCGTGCCCACGCCTTATTAGTACGCTCTAACCCGGCCGCAAATGCGGTCCTGGATGTGCCGCCCGTGCAGGTGGAAATTTTCTTTAGCGAGCCGCTGGAAGAAAAGCTGAGTTCGATCAAAGTCTTTGACTCGAACAACCTCAGCGTGGATGTGGGAGATGTGCGCGTCGACCCTACCGATCCGACGCGGCTTACCGTTTCCCTGCATTCGCTCAACGATGGAGTTTATACCGTCACATGGAAGGCAGTCTCTTCGGTCGATGGGCATCAAACAGTAGGGACATTTCCATTTGCAGTGGGGAATGTCAATGCAACTGCAGTGAATGCAATTCAACAGAGTACGAGTTTCCGACTGCCGTTCAGCACGCTTATTTCCAAATTTCTGATGCTGGCGTCTCTGGCACTTTTGATCGGGCAAAGGTTTTTTATTGCACTGGTTTGGAATCCTACGATCAAGACAAGTACGAACGAGTCCCTGCAGCCTGTGATCTGGTCTATGTTTTATCGCATTGGCTTAATCGGAGTTCTTATATCCATTGGGATCGGCATCCTGGCCCAAGCTGGTCAATCTACAGGAAGTGAATTGGCGTTCCCGTGGGATCTAGTGATGGGACGCATGCTGACCGAAACGCGGCTGGGTGTGATCTGGCTTGCTCGCCTGGGGCTAGCCATGCTTTCTGTTTGGGTTTATAGCAGAAACGCATCTCCGCTGAGAGACTGGAGTGGCTTTGCCGCGAATCTCGCCTTGTTGTTCACGGTGACTCTGACGAGTCACGCGGCGACTGAGGCCCGACCCCTCCTGCCTATGCTTGCTGATTGGATCCATTTGATCGGTATGACGTTTTGGTTGGGTGGACTGATTTATTTTTTTACCGGCCTTCGTCATATCCAGCAATTGGATGGCCAGGTACGAACGAAACTTACATCTACATTGGCGAGTCAGTTCTCGATCAATGCCTTGATCTTTGTAGGTCTGATCGGTTTGACAGGTTTCTATTCCGCGTATCTGCGAGTGGGTTCATGGCCTGCGCTTCTTACCAGTCTCTATGGGCATGCCTTGCTCGTCAAGCAGGTGTTCGTCGCAGGGTTACTCCTTATCGCCGCCACCAATCTTTTTATTATTTCCCCGCGCCTCAAGCGTGATCACCTTCAAGGGGTAGAAACGACCGGACTTGTCGCCCGCTTCAGAAGAATTCTAATTATGGAACTTACACTTGCGGCGTTGCTTTTAGCCAGTGTGAGTTTCCTGACCTATATTCCTCCAGCCAGAATCGTATCAGTAACTCCAGAACTCAAAAGCACACAAAAAGTAGACGACTTGAAAATGGATATATCCATTTCACCGGGCCGAGTGGGTCAAAACATGTTTTTACTTACCGTGATTACTTCAGAAGGTCACCCGCTCCATTCTGCCAAGGAAGTTTTACTGCGCTTCACACCGGATCAGGCAACGATCGCGCCTTTCGAACTTGAACTGATCGGTCAGGGCGACGGGACCTTTACGGCGAAAGGCACCTATTTGAGCCTCCCTGGGAACTGGCAAGTGCAGGCGGTCGTGCGGCGTGATGACGCGTTTGATGCCTTTGCAAATTTCAACTTTACAATGCAAAAACCTGGCGCCGCGCAGGCAACTTCTGCTATTCCAAAACAAATCGGTGTGCTGGTTCTGCTTATCGGACTCTTGTGCGGATTAATGACATTTTCCATGATGACTAAACCTACGATACGTTTTGGAGGTGGGTTGCCTCTCACCTTACTTATGATCGGCTTGGGTATCTTTTATTTAACGCGTCCAATCCCCGTCAGCAACGATCAGGCAAATCCGATCCCTCCCAACAGCGATTCAGTGGAGGCGGGTCAGACCATCTTTACAACCACCTGTGCTCCCTGTCATGGCGTGACCGGCAAAGGGGATGGGCCCGTGGGAGTAGCCCTCAATCCGCGCCCGGCCGACCTCACCCAGCATGCAATCCCTGGCGTGCATACCGACGCGCAACTTTACGAATGGATCACGAACGGCTTTCCGGCCTCCAGGATGCCGGCGTTCAAATCCACACTTTCGGATACCGATCGCTGGAATCTGGTGAACTTTATCCGCACTCTCGCGCCAAAATAAAACGTGACAAAAGTTAAAATCCTTTATCATTATCTTGTTTTTATTCTCCTTGTTTGCAGTTGTTCCATAGAAGTGAACCCAGCACAGGAGAACTCGACCTCTCCACCCATTGAAAAGATTCCTGCCACAGCCTCCACATCCATCTTCCCAGCGACCCATGTACCAGTTACCTGGGCTGACTCGAATCTCAGTGGAAAGCTGGTTTATCTCAGTAGTTCAATGGAGAAGAATGTTTTAATTGCCAGCGTTCAACTACTTGACCTGTCGACCGGTAACATTTCTGTAATTTTTCGTGCTTCACCGGGCGCATGGATTTATTACGTGGCAATTTCCCCCGACCGCCAACAGTTGGTGATGTCTTATGAGCCTGCACCCCAGCCTGATTCCGCCTCAAATCGTATGTTATATAGTATGCCTTTGGATGCAAGTGCTTTGCCTCAAGCTTTGTTAACACCTCCTACTTCCGATGATCATTACACTCAAGTGGAGTGGTCGCTGGATGGCAAGTATCTTTATTATGTTCACTATAACCACAAGACCCAGGAGCAGGGCCAATTTTATGAGACATACGAAATTTTCCGAATGAGCTACCCGAATGGCAAACCTGAGAAAATTATTGATAGGGCGTTCTGGCCCCGAGTATCCGCTGATTCATCGAAGTTGGCATATGTTTCGCTCGATCCCATTTCCGGATTGAACGAACTATTCATAGCCAACGCAAATGGAAGCAACTCACAGAAAGTACATTTCTCCGGCTCCTGGATTCCAGATATTATTGATGCTCCAATTTTCTCACCTGATGGGCAATTTATTCTTTTTAGTGCGGCCGGCCCCAGCCAATCCTATCGGCCAA
>DATFQC010000026.1:0-5151 GCA_035264425.1 Anaerolineales bacterium | reverse complement strand
CCGCCCGCCAGAATGACCAATATTCCAAGAATAACCAAAAATATTTTCATAAATTCCTTTGCAAAAGTTTGCGTGATTATACACGTTGAAGGACTCGAAATCTGCTGATTTGAGTTACTCCTTAAGTCCAGATGCTCAGGGCTTTAGATTCCGAAATCAGCGTGGTATAATAGAACACCCGTTCCCATTTTCTTTTCACCCAAAAAATAAACTATGGATTTTAAACTTCAAGCACCCTTTCAACCGATGGGCGACCAGCCCGAAGCCATTCGCGGACTCGTGGATGGAGTGCGTTCCGGCAAAGAGAATCAGGTTTTACTTGGCGCGACCGGCACGGGCAAAACCTTTACCATCGCTTCCGTCATTCAGGAATTGCAAAAGCCGGCGCTTATCATGGCGCACAACAAAACTCTTGCTGCCCAACTGTATGCTGAATTCAAGGAATTCTTCCCACAGAACGCTGTCTCTTATTTTGTTTCTTATTATGATTACTATCAACCAGAAGCCTATGTGCCGCGCCACGACCTTTATATCGAAAAAGAGACTGAAATCAACGAAGAGATCGAACGCCTGCGTCTTGCCGCGACCATGGCGCTGGTTTCTCGCCGCGATGTGATTATTGTCGCTTCTGTATCCTGCATTTATGGTTTGGGTTCTCCGGAAGAATTTGGAAAGGGGACTGTGGTTCTGCAGGTTGGCGAATTGTATCGGCGAAATGCCTTGCTTCGTCAATTGATCGAATCACAATATCAGCGCAATGATATGGAACTTCGCCCGGGCACCTTCCGGGTCCGGGGCGATACGCTGGAAATCATCCCGGCCTATGAAGATAAAAAAGGATTCCGCATCACATTCTTTGGTGATGAGGTTGAACGCATTATGCAATTCAGTCCATTGACGGGTGAAGTGTTTGATGAACCGCATCAGATTTCAATTTATCCGGCCAAACAATATCTTACCGATGCTGATCGTTTGAAGGAAGCAATCAAGAATATCGAAGCCGAATTGGAAGAACGTCTGGCCCAGTTTAAAGAGGCGGGGAAGCATCTCGAAGCACAGCGCATTGAGCAACGCACCCGTTATGATCTGGAAATGTTGAAGGAAGTTGGTTATTGTTCCGGTATCGAAAACTACTCGCGCCATTTAGATGGTCGTGCGCCAGGTACGCATCCGTGGACAATGATTGACTTTTTACCAAACGATTACCTGCTTGTGATTGATGAGAGTCACATGACCGTTCCGCAAATCCGTGGCATGTATAACGGCGACCGCGCCCGCAAAGAGACATTGGTTGAGTACGGATTTCGTTTGCCAAGTGCAATAGATAATCGTCCGTTAAAGTTTGATGAATTCGAGCAGGTGATGGGTCACACGATCTATACCTCCGCTACCCCTGGACCATACGAGATGGGGAAGGCGGATCAAGTTGTGGAACAGATCATCCGTCCGACAGGACTTGTCGATCCCGAAGTGGAAGTGCGCCCCACCACTGGGCAGGTGGATAATTTGGTTGGCGAGATCAGGCAGCGGGTTGAAAGAGGCGAACGGATCCTGGTCACCACACTTACGAAGCGAATGTCCGAAGATTTATCTGAGTATTTGCAGGAATTAGGTATGAAGGTCCATTATTTGCATTCGGAAGTGGAAACGTTGGAACGCGTTGGTATTTTGCGCGATCTGCGTTTAGGTGTGTTCGATGTTTTGGTTGGAATTAATCTTTTGCGTGAAGGGCTCGATTTGCCGGAAGTGTCCCTGGTTGGAATCCTCGACGCGGATAAGGAAGGTTTTTTGCGTTCGGGGACCGCGCTAATTCAAACTATTGGCCGGGCGGCGCGGCACGTCCGCGGACGCGTGATCATGTATGCCGACCGCATGACTGACTCGATGAAATTTGCAATTGAGGAGACGAACCGCCGCCGCGCCAAGCAGGTCAAATATAATGAAGAGAATGGTATCGTGCCTGTGAGTATTCACAAGGCGATCCATGATTTGACCGAAGAATTCTCTGCAAAAGCTGTGAGCGAAATGAGGGGTGAATACAAAACAAAGAGTATAGGCGACATGCCGCGCAATGAATTGCAGAAAATTATCAGTGAGATGGACAAACAGATGAAAGAAGCGGCCAAAAACCTTGAATTCGAAAGAGCCGCCGCTTTGCGCGATGAAATGTACGAATTAAAAAATCTGCTTGCAGAAGATGAAAAATTGAAGCCGTGGGAGAGGATTAAGTTACTGATGGGGGAAGAGGAATAAAAAAGCAAGCCAAGAACACTGCTCGCCTTTTCTTACCGCTTTAAATACCCGCCATTTCCACCACGCGATTATTGCGAGATTGCATATTCCACTACATGAAAACCTTCACCTTCTCTCAATTGTGTTAGAAAATCGTTTTTGAACCAGGCGACGAGTGCATAAGGGCTTTCTGAAATTTGTCCGTGTTTCACTTTGGCAAATGTATATAGATTTAAGAAATCAAGATCGCTAAACAACCCTTTAAAACCTTCTTTATTTTCCCAGCCTTCCATAACCTCTGCATAAGTATACTGCCATGTACTTTCATTGACTTCTCTTGGCCATACGATGTCCGGTTCGAGCTTGAAAAACGTGTTCACCTCAAATGCCGCGTGATTTTTGTATCCTGCACGTCTGCCTCCGTTGTGAGCCATGATGGTGTTGTTTAATCCCATCAAATCAACGATTTCACCCTCATAATTATATTTTATCCCTCCAGCCGCTATTACTCCAATACTGGGCAGATGAGGTAAGGATAAGAATAATTTTTGAATTAATTCTCCGTTTTCCCTTTCATACTGTGCTACCTGGAATTCAGTACCAATCTCAGATCGAAAATGATTCCCAATTTGTGCTTGACTCAAGAAAACAGCCACACCTGATACCAAAACCAAAGCTAGCTTAAGAGTGCGTGGAAAAAACGTAGCCTTGTCAATTACCCTCTTGAACAAAATACGATCGAAAATGTAAAATAGACTCAATAGTGTGATTGGGTAAATGCTTTGATAAAAGCGAAACGAGCCAAAATGATCACCACCTGTTATTAATGGCATCAAAAAGCCTACTCCAGCAATAATTGATAGGAAGGCTGCACCATCATTAAAGGACTGTTTTGAGTAGTTCCTGTATAGGGTCTGTAGGCCAAATAGGAATACAAGGCTTACACTCAAGAAATCAATTGGGTCTGAAGTGAGATACTTAAGAAGATAGACCGCACCTTCTTCCAAGTTGTAGGAAAGAAATGGGGATACCTTTGCATAATAAGTATTGGGTAAAGGATATCCAAAATACTGCAACCTAAACAAAGTTAAAAGCCCCAGGGCAATCCCGGTAGCGAGAAACGATGGCATAAGAGCTCTTACAGCAGTAATGATATTCTTGGAAAGCGCCTTACGAATAAGGATTATGCCCATAAATATTGCGACCCATAGCATTGATTCGGGTCTGGTGAGGATAAGTAAGATCGAAAGTGGGATCAATCCAAAATTAATTGTTCTTGTGGAAGAATGATCTTTGATTACGAAAAGTGTTGTAAAAAGTAGAAGGGTACTCCAAAGACCGTTCTCCATTAAAGTTATGGTATTCCAAACGATATATCTTGGGGAAGTGAGAAGTAGTACTAAAAAAATACTTGAACAGAAGATTTTGGTCTGCTGGCTTTTCTCTACACCCAAAAAATTATTTTGCAGATAACTAAGAGCCACCGCTATCCCCAAACTGACCAGTACAACATTGATAATTAATAGAATTAATTCAGGATGTCTTGAAAACCTGAATGTGAATGCACAGATAAGCGTCCACAAAAGAGATGTAAATCCTTCGATTCTCTCTCCACCGACGTTATATACAAACCCATGACCACTGGCTACGTTTTTTGCATAAACAAAGTAAATATTTGCATCATCAATGCCTGTCAGCTGATAATCAAATCTAGAGAGTGCAAAGAGTGTCACCAAACTGCAGAAAAATAGTGAGATGAAAAAATTAAGAGCAAAATTGCGCATTGATTACCTGCATTGATTGGAATTGAGTGCGGGCCAGATACTTTTTACATATTCATATCTACTTAAATAAACGTGGCAATCTCCGCCAGGGACTTCTTTTCTATTAAGGGCACCTGCGCATCTTCCGCAGGATAACCCACTACTAGAATTAGAAGCGGTTTTTCATCGGGCGAAATATCCAAGATCGTATTTAAAAATCCCATTGGGCTGGGCGTATGAGTCAGCGAGACCAATCCCGCGTTGTGAATGGCGGCGATTAAGAATCCTGTTGCAATCCCAACGGATTCATTTACGTAATAGTTTTTCACGCGTCGGCCATCAGGTAGAAAACTGTGATTTTGCCCGAAAACTACGATCAAGTAAGGGGCGGCCTCGAGAAACGGCTTGAACTCATCCGTGCCAATTACAGATAATGCATCCAGCCATTCCTGTGGCGCACGTCGATTATAGAATTCTTCCTCTTCCTGCTCCGCCGCGATGCGGATTTCATGTTTTATCCTTGGGTCGCTTACCACAACAAAATGCCAGGGCTGTAAGTTGGCTCCGCTTGGAGCGCTACCTGCCACAAGCAGACATTCTTCGATTACCTCACGCGGGACGGCGCGACCTGAAAAGTCTCGCACTGTACGACGCCTCTGCATTTCCTCGCGAAATGAGCTGGCCCTTTGTTTCATTTCCCCGATGGGATATTCAATGTAGGAAGTAAGGGGTTGAAAATTTGCTCCAGGCATAATTACTCCTCAACAAATACACTTTGCGAGTATAGCATATTCGGCGCGCTCCTTTCTGCGGCCTTATTTGATTCCTATCTGAAACTCTAGATCGATGGGATATCCCGTGGACAGAATAAAGAATAAAATCAAGAGGCAAACAAAATCTCGCCCCAATTTCTTGAGGCGAGATTTTGTTAATTAGAGCAGGGAAGTACACAGCCATAAAGAAAGGTGAAATCCTTAAAATCCTCTTCTGATTTAATTTCCTTTATGTTCCTAGGGGAATGATCATTACGCTGGCTTTTACGTGATGTCGCAAGTTACTGATGACGGTTCCATGAAGCAAGTCCGAAACACCTGAGTGTCCATGACTTCCCATGATCACTACTTCGGCATTGAGGTTGTTGATCATAGCTGCCAGC
>DATFQC010000025.1:0-7727 GCA_035264425.1 Anaerolineales bacterium | reverse complement strand
TGCAGCGCCGCGGATTCGTCTGCCGCAGCAACCACGATAATCGTGTGCTCCATCGCGCCATTGCGTTCAAGAATACCGACCGTGCGTGCGACAGCAGCCTTTTTCTGACCGATCGCTACATAAATACAAATAAGATCCTTGCCCTTTTGATTGATGATTGTATCAATGGCAATCGCTGTTTTTCCTGTTTGCCGGTCGCCAATAATCAATTCACGTTGACCACGTCCAACTGGGATCATCGCATCGATGGATTTGATACCGGTCTGCACCGGGGTATCCACGTCCTGGCGTTGCACAACGCCTGGCGCAATGCGTTCAATGGGTCGAAAACCCGTCGTGGTAATGGGTCCCTTGCCATCGATTGGCTCGCCCAATGCATTGACCACGCGTCCCACCATTGCATCCCCTACTGGGACCGAAGCGATACGAGCGGTCCCACGCACCGACATCCCTTCGATGATTCCCCCATAATCGCCCATGATAATTACACCAACGCTGTCTTTTTCAAGGTTGAAGGCTGTCCCCATCACCCCGTTCGAAAACTGAACAAGTTCCTGTGCTCTTACATTTGCAAGTCCATGAACTCGAGCGATACCATCGCCGGCCTCTACCACCGTACCAATGTCACTAATATTGAGTTCAGGCTCAAAACCCTCAATTTGCCTCTGCAAATCCCCCGTGATTTGCTGGATCAGATCTGTCATGAAGTCCTCCGCGCAATATTCTTCTTACGTACAACCGCCCGGATAAGGCATTTATCCGGGCGTATCTGTTATTTCCATTAAAGCTCCTTCGTGAGGAGCAGCACAATCGAGCCAATAATACCTGAAAGCACCTTCATTGTCTAGTTACATAGTGCCGCAGTATTACCTGACATGTAACTTTAAAGTCAGCTCTGCAAATCTGCGTAGTTTGGGCAGCGATAAAACCAGCGGTACAAATATCTATGCCTGTAAAACCTTGTCAAGCGTACCATATGGCGTATACTAACTGCGAATTTTTTCTAACAAGGAGAGAAAAATGCTTTCTCGCGGAGAAGACAAGCCCCCCAGTCGTCGCAGCAAAAGGTATTGGAAGGTTGCGGTCCTTGCCAACATCAAGGATGACAAGATTGCTAAACCCGAAGGCGTGCCACCAGACGCGTTCGCTGACTTTGATCACATTGAAACCATCGATTCCATTCGAGCAGCCCTCGAAACAGATGGCCATCAAACCGTTTTTATCCACGCGGATACCGACCTGCCTTATTCGCTTCGGGATGAAAGACCTGATATTTGCTTCAACATCGCTGAGGGGTTAGGCGGCGACGCGCGCGAAGCCCAGATCCCAGCCCTCCTGGAAATGCTGCAAATTCCGTATACCGGCTCGCGTGTGCTGGCCAACGGCATTTCATTGGATAAAACCCTCACCAAACGGATCTGGCGAGACCGCCGCTTGCCTGTCGCGTCATTCCAGGAATTTAGCATTGGGGATGAGCCTCTCCGCTCTGACCTGGAGTTCCCATTGTTTGTCAAACCCGCTCGAGAAGGGACAGGCATGGGCGTGGATATGAATGCCATTGTCAACAATGAAAAGGAATTGCGCGAGCGTGCGGACTATATCATCAACACCTATCAGCAACCGGCTCTTGTGGAAACATTCCTGCCGGGGCGTGAGTTCACTGTTGGCATCCTGGGCCGAAGCGATGCAAAAATCTATTCCCGCCACCCTGAATGGTACGAAAAAGATGGTTTCCACCGTTTCCCCATCCTCGAGCTGGATATGACCCGCTCTGTCACCCCGATGGTGTATAGCCAGGAAGCAAAGTCCAAGGATGTAGGAGAGGAAGGCGCACCGGGCTACTTCTGCCCTGCAACGATCGAACCTGAACTCGAGAAAAAGTTAAAATACTATGCCTTGCGCGCTCACATCATCCTGAACGCGCTGGATATCTCGCGCACAGACGTTCGGCTGGATGCCCAGGGCAACCCGCGTGTCATGGAAATCAACACTTTGCCCGGCTTAACTCCGGAGTATAGCGATCTTTGCCTGCAAAGCAAGGCCGAAGGGATTCGTTACGAAGATCTGATCCTGGAAATCCTTTATCTGGGGGCCTCGCGCTGGGGGATGATCGAGCCCAGAGAGATTGGCTCCGAAAATCATAAAAAAAAATAAACGATCAGCGACCCGGCAAAAACAAAAACACGGCGGCTTCATAAGCCTCCGTGTTTTGAATTTAAATGACTCAAATTTAGGAACTGACAACCTTTATATTAAATCTCTTCTCAGTGATCGTATTTCTCAAATTATGCCAGAGAGGCACGTACATTTCCATACTGCGCGCCGTAGTGATATCGCCCAGGTCAGTGATCCTTCTCCAGCCAAACCAATCTTTGAGAATCATGACCACTGTCGCCTTGGCGTCCAGATCATTTCCGCTCACGAATACATCGGTCATTTCAGGAAGTTTGGTTGGTTCCACCATCACGTTGGCATTCACTGTATTCAGGGTCTTTACTACCTTGGCTTCCGGAAACGCGCGTTGGATCTGTTCTCCCAGCGAATCGGTATTACACACAGTCAGGGTCCATATTTCGGAGGAACGATCCAGCGGGTTGGACGTGTCGATCAAGATTTTGTCTTTCAGATTTTCTGCACCAGCCTGTTCCAATGCCTCTAGAGACGCAGAACCCAATGTGCAATTAAAGACAACTTCCCCAAACTCAGCAGCATTCCGGAATGTTCCATACAAGGCATGTTGCCCGGCATCCCGAGCCCAGGTAACAGCGGAAGGTTTCGCAGGATCCCGCGAACCCAGCATCACTTCGTGCCCGAGTCGTACGAGCTTTGTACCAATCGTTTGCCCCGTCACGCCTGTGCCCAACACAGCAATGTTCATATTCATTATCCTTCAGAGCACATGGATATTGTATTACTGCAATCTACTTCAACCACCAAAATCACCTTGCCCAAGCTCGTAGTGGTGAATTTTCATGGTCGGCTTCGTCAGCTTTGTCTTAAGCCATTTCAAGCGGAAGGTTTCCTCGCGCTCCCGCTCTTCCAGCGAGCTGACAATGAACGCAATCATATCTTGATATTGAGGGATGAAAATATGCTGGAGCGCATTTACCCGGCGCTGGGTTTTGCGTAACTCGTTCGCCAGTCGCCACACAGTAGCCGTCAGCATGGAAAGCTGCGGGATACGTAACAACACCTCACGAAACGCTGTACTGGCTTCGTCCAGGACCGCCGCCGTATCGCCCGGGCTGTAGAGCAGTTTCGGCGGCTCACCGGTTGCGCTGATGACCGGGATCGCCACACCCATGATGCCGCGCAACTTGAGGTGGACATCAACCGTTTTATTCACTGCCAGGGCTGCCCACTCCACGTGATCACTACCCATTACCAGACGGGCCTTTCCCATGGCGTCATAAGCTGTCTGAAGTAATGCCCAAACTTCCTTTTGGACTAGATCCGCTTCTTTGGCGACGCGGACAAGCTCGCCGGTCAATGCTTCACGCTTGCGATCCAAGATCTCATAACCTTCGCGTGCGAAGCGAAGATCCTTTTTCAAACGGATCAGATTTGTGCGGGTAGGAGCGACGTTAATCTGTGGCATCTTCGCCTTTGTAATAGACGTTGATCTCGTCCAAGGTGACGCGGGTGAGTTCTGTCTTCGGCAACAGGGAGAGCAGTTTCCAGCCAATTTCGAGGGTTCGTTCGATCGTCCGGTTCTCTGTGAAACCCTGATTCACAAATTCATGCTCGAACGCACGTCCAAACTTCAAATACTTCTGATCTGTATCTGTTAATTCTTCTTCACCAATAACAGAGGCCAGCGCCCGCACATCCTGCGTTCTGGCATAAGCAGCATAGAGCTGTGCGCCCCAGCGCGGCTGATCCTCGCGAGTGCGACCTTTGCCAATTCCGTCCTTCATTAAACGGGAAAGGCTAGGGAGAACTGTCACAGGCGGATAGACACCTGCAAAGGAGAGCTCACGCCCAAGCACAATTTGTCCTTCGGTGATATAGCCGGTCAGGTCAGGCATAGGATGCGTGATATCGTCGTTCGGCATCGTCAGGATTGGAATTTGTGTAATCGAGCCCTTGCTTGTGCGTACACGACCTGTGCGTTCATACATTGAGGCGAGGTCGCTGTACAGGTAACCAGGATAGCCTTTACGACTCGGAACTTCGCCGCGGATATTCGAGATTTGTCGCAGGGCTTCACCGTAATTGGTCATATCGGTGAGCACGACTAAGACATGCATTTCGCGTTCATAGGCCAGATATTCAGCCAGGGTCAGCGCGGCACGTGGTGTAACGATACGCTCGACCGGAGGATCATCCGCCAAATTAAGGAACATTGCCACACGGGTTAAGGCTCCGCTTTCGGTAAATGAACGCCGGAAGTAGTCTGCCACATCACTTTTCACACCCATGGCTGCAAACACAATGGAGAACTGCTCAGCTTCGGAATCTGAGGCGGTTCCCGCTGGTTTACCGAGGGTCGCCTGACGCACGATTTGAGCCGCCAATTGATCATGAGGCATGCCCGCACCAGAGAAGATGGGGAGCTTCTGTCCACGCAGGAGTGTGTTCAATCCATCAATGGATGAAATGCCGGTCTGGATATAATCGCGTGGGTAGACCCGCGCGGTGGGGTTGATCGGCTGACCATTCACATCCGCGTAACGATCGGTCAGGGGTTGAGGACCGCCGTCAATGGGATTGCCCAAACCATCGAAGACGCGCCCCAGCATTTCCTCGGCAACCGGCATGTGCAGGGTACTCCCGAGAAAACGGACGCGCGTTCCGTCGATGGATAAGCCGGTTGAACCAGCAAACACTTGCACAACCGCTGTGCCTTCTCCAACCTCTAGCACGCGGCCACGGCGAAGCTGGCCTCTCGAATCCCGGATTTCCACAACCTCATCGTAACTGACGTTTGTCGCGCCTTCTACGATTAAGATTGGTCCTTCCACACGGCCAACTCCTACAACTTCCTGTCCGCCAAGTACTGTTGCATCACTCATCTGTACTCCGCATCTAATTGACTCATTTGTTCGTCAATTGCTTTTTGAATATCGTCAAATTTGTTCAATTCTTCGTTGGGAACATTGGATTTCATACGGATCAACATATCCACTGCCGGCAAATCGTGGATCATGGAAATTGGCGCGCCACGTTTAATAATGCTCATACCACGCTCGTGGAAGTAGAGAACCAGCTCAAGCATGCGAATCTGCTTCTCGACCGATGAATAAGCGTCCACAGGATCCGTGGCGTTCTGCTGCAGGATGCCCTCGCGAATGAGGCGGGCTGTCTCCAGAACCATACGCTCCGCGTACGGCAAGGCATCTGGGCCCACGAGCTTGACGATTTGTGAAAGACGGTTTTCTTCGCTTAATAATTCCATGGCGCGGTTGCGCATGGCAAACCAGTCCTTGCCGACCTTCTCACGCCACCAGTCCGCAACGTCTTCCAAGTATTCACTGTAGCTATCCAGCCAGTTGATGGCCGGGAAGTGACGGGCAGATGCCAACGATTTGTCCAGCGCCCAGAAGCAGCGGATGAACCGCTTTGTGTGCTGGGTGACAGGCTCGGAGAAATCGCCTCCTGGAGGGGATACAGCGCCCACGATACAGACCGACCCCTGACTACCGTTCAAATTGTCCACAGAACCAGCCCGCTCGTAAAACTCAGCGAGCCTTCCAGCCAGATAGGCGGGGTAGCCTTCCTCTGCGGGCATTTCTTCGAGGCGACCGGAAACTTCGCGCAGCGCTTCTGCCCAGCGAGAAGTCGAGTCAGCCATCAGGGCGACGCTATAACCCATATCGCGGTAATACTCTGCAATCGTAATGCCGGTGTAGATGCTTGCTTCGCGGGCTGCGACTGGCATATTGGAGGTATTCGCGATCAGGACGGTGCGTTCCATCAAGGGGCGATCGGTTCTCGGATCTACGAGATGGGGGAATTCCTGCAACACTTCCGTCATCTCATTGCCGCGTTCACCGCAGCCGATGTAAACGATGACTTGAGCATCGGCCCATTTCGCAATGCTGTGCTGGGTAACAGTTTTGCCTGAACCAAAGGGACCAGGAATTCCTGCCGCGCCACCTTTGGCAACTGGGAAGAATGTATCCAGAATGCGCTGACCCGTAATCAACGGGATGTGGTGACCGAGGCGCCTGACAAATGGACGCGCACGGCGAACAGGCCAGCGTTGAAGCATCATCAATTCTTTTTCTTGCTTGCCAGATTTAAGTTTGGCGATGGGCTCGGTCACGGTGTACTCACCGTCCGCGGCGACCCAGGTAATTGTCCCGGCATCATCCGGATGGACCATGACGCGATGTTCAAAGGTCTCTGTCTCCATGGCAATGCCAAGAATTGTGCCACCTTTGACCTCATCCCCAACCTTTACTTTCGACGTGTACTTCCAACGCTTCTCACGGCTGATCGGGTCGAAGCGGGCGCCGCGCGTGATAAATGAACCTGTTGCATCTTCAATCAAGGGCAGCGGGCGTTGCACGCCATCATAAATACTTTGTATTAAGCCGGGTCCCAGTTCAACGGACAACGGCAAGCCTGTGCCAAAGATTGGTGCACCGGTTTGCATCCCCGAGGTTTCTTCGTAGACCTGGGCTGTGATCGTGTCACCATCCAGACCAATCACTTCGCCAACCAGATGTTCCTCACCAACTTCGACAAGCTCAAGCATACCGATATGTCGAGATCCGCGAGCTCGGACAACCGGACCACTAATCCACGTTATTGTTCCAACTCGATCACTCATATTTTTTCTCCAGTCAACATCTTATACACGGATGAACGCAGTTCACCCTGCAACCGATCCAGCCGGGTCTCCAATGTATTATCGTAATGTAACTTTCCATCGGCTGCATTCACAACGATCCCGGTCCCTTCCTCAAGTGAATCTGCCATTGTAAATTGTCCATTAAGTTCCTTGGAGATTTCACTTAAAGCATTCTTTTCCAGAATATTTTGGGTCATCTTATCGGCTCTTATCTCTGCCTTATTGACCCTTAACTGCACTAATGCTTCACGAAGCAATAGCGCGGCGATCTGATCATAGTCAGAGCGCTTTTGAATATCAGCCAGTTTTTCTTTTACCGTTTTGAACACACGATCCAACAATTGTTCGCGGTGGGCCAATTGCAATGAACGAGCCTTCAATTGGGCGGTTGCAACGGCCTGACTGCGAAGGCGTTCCGCGTCCTGCGTGGCTACGTCAAGGATGGCTTTGCGCTCCCGCTCTGCTTGTTCCTGAGCACGCTTGCGGATTGCCTCTGCTTTTTCTTTTGCCTCAGCTTTGATTTGCTCGGAGTCATCTCGTGCTTCCCCGAGGATTGCACGCTGCAGCATCTCAATATCTTCTACTTCAGTTTTCATGAATAAACCATCCAATCTAGCGCTTGTCTCACGCATGTGGAACATGCGTACGTCTACTTTTCAAATTGCAAGTGCGGCACTCTGTATTTTCCGCTTTCAACTATGAATGAGCCAGAAAAGGTTCATAACCTGATACCAATCGCTCGCAGAACAATTTCGCCCAACGACTGTTCACCTTCCGGAGCACCCCCGTGCGCGGGAATCTCCACAACGAGTGGAACCGTGCTGCGAAGTTTGAGATGCTCCATCCGGGCAGGGATCAGTTCGGCAACGTCCTGAGTTACCAGGACGATGCCCACATCTTTAGACGCCTGAGCCTCATCCAATGCCTG
>DATFQC010000024.1:0-5421 GCA_035264425.1 Anaerolineales bacterium | reverse complement strand
AAGGTTATCCCACTGATAATTCCTTCCAACAAGACCTGATTGACCAGGCTATCGATCTCGCACAATCTGCTGATGTTGCCGTGCTTTACATCGCTTTGCCAACGTTCAAAGAATCTGAGGGCTATGATCGCCCCGACCTGGACCTGACCGAACAGCAGGTCGCGCTGATCAAGGCCGTGGCCAAAGTTCAGCCGAAGACGATCGTCGTGTTGAATAATGGGGCTCCAGTAGCGATGAGCGCCTGGATAGATGACGTGGCTGCTGTCCTCGAAGGCTGGATGATGGGGCAAGCGGGCGGTGCAGGGATTGCCGATATTTTGTTTGGCAGAGACAATCCATGTGGCAAACTGGCCGAGACCTTTCCACTCAAACTCGCGGATACGCCGGCCCATCTCAATTGGCCGGGCGGCGCGGGGGAAGTGCGTTATGGGGAAGGACTGTTCATCGGCTATCGCTACTACGATGCAAAAGATGTGGCGGTGTTGTTTCCCTTTGGCTATGGCTTGAGCTATACACAGTTTGAGTACAGTAACCCAAGAGTATCTGCCCAGACGTTCAACGCGGCAGATGGCTTGACAGTAACGGTGGAGATCACCAACGTGGGTAAGCTCGCGGGCAAGGAAATTGTCCAGGTGTATGTTCATGACCAGAAGTCCGGTCTGGTGCGTCCTCAAAAGGAATTGAAGGGCTTTGCAAAAGTCGAACTCCAACCCGGTGAGACCAAGACCGTTTCAATCCAATTGGATTTTCGTGCGTTCGCCTTCTACCACCCCAAACACAAGCGATGGATTACAGAGGATGGGAATTTTGATATCCTGATCGCGGCGTCGGCTGCCGATATCCGCCAGACCCTAACAGTGGCGCTCGAATCAAGTACCAGCCTGCCTTCTATTCTCGATAAAGAATCCACCATGCGTGAGTGGTTGGCTGATCGGCGCGGCAACGAGGCATTTGGCTCCATGTACTCGAGGATAGAAGCGGAAAGCCGCAAAATGTTCGGCGGGGGCGAGGAGCGCTACGGTAATGAGAGTGCCATCGGCATGGACATCATGGATATGATGAACGATATGCCACTTGTGAGTGTGCTCATGTTCCAGCAAAAGGCATGGGACTTACCTGCGGAAGAACTGGTTAATGGTCTGTTGAAACAAGTTGACAGTATGAACAAATAAAAAAAAGGGCGCTGGTTGCCCGCAGGGCCACACAGAGAAGGTTTGTAGCTTTTCATCGACTGTTACACGTTGTAGTTTATAGATGATCTACTCTAAAAATGAAAATGCCAAAATATTTCAGTGCTTGCCAAATTTCCTTCGCGTTGGTATACTGCCGCTCAATATGAACAGCCTGTTCGCGCACAACAATCACCATCATCATGTTCACCCCCCGCATGGTCGGGAGGTTACTATGCGCGTACCTGTGATCGAATAACAGGAACACACAGTTCACCTCAATTATCCCCGGCCACCGTCGGGGATTTTTGTTTACCCTTACAACAAGGAATCCATCTATGCAAACAGAACAAACAATCAGACTCTCTCTTCCATCCAAAGGCCGCCTCGAAGGTGATGCACTCGATTTTCTGGCCGCCGCGGGGTTACGGGTCTTCAAGCCCAATCCGCGCCAATATCAAGCCGAGGTCCCAGCAATTCCCGAGCTGGGAGTTATCTTTCAGCGTCCTGGAGATATTGTGGTCAGTGTAAGACAGGGCAGTGTCGATTTTGGCATTACCGGAATAGATGTCATCGAAGAAAAGCGTGGCCTGAACGGCGATATCCTTATCCTTCACGACGAGCTCGGTTTTGGTTTTTGTGCGCTCACCCTAGCTGTCCCCGAGAACTGGGAACAGGTGACAGATATTACTTCTCTCAAAAAGTATGCAGATACTCTGGATCGTCCATTGCGCGTGGCCACAAAGTTTCCAGCCCTGACCGAACGATTTTTAAATCAAAAAAATATTCTGCATACTTTGATCTCGGCGGAGGGAACGCTCGAGACCGCACCTACGATTGGGTATGCCGAGATTATTTCTGATCTTGTGTCCTCCGGTCAAACTCTGAAGGATAATCGTTTGCGGGCATTACCGGATGGAGTGATTCAGCCTTCGCAAGCTGCCTTAATTGCAAACCGAAAGACGCTCCGAACAAATCCTCCTGCGCTTGAGATGGCGCGCAGGTTGCTCGAATATATCGAAGCACACCTTCGGGCGGAGGAAAATCTTCTTGTGGTTGCGAATATGCGTGGTGAAAGCCCTGAACTGATTGCCCAAAAGATGTTCGACGAAACCACTGTCAGTGGTCTCCAGGGCCCCACCATTAGCCCTGTCATTGTTCACGACGCAAAACAAAAATGGTTCTCCGTAAGTATTGTTGTTCGACGCGCAGATCTGGCGCGGGCCATTACGGAACTGCGCACTATCGGCGGCAGTGGCATGATCGTTTCACCGGTCACCTACATTTTCGAAGAAGAACCGCCGCGCTACAAAGCCATGCTGAGCGCTTTGCAATAGGAGTCTCATGCTCAAACAATACGACCCTCAGCTCGCAAGACAAACCATCCTTAAGCGGACGTCACCTGATGAGTTCCCGGTCAGTCAACGTGTATTGGAGGGTATCGCTCAACTCTTTGGTGAACGACTAACTCCTGAAGAAGCGGTTACAAAGATCCTAAAAGATGTGCGGAGGAACGGGGACGCTGCACTTCAGGCCTGGACTCTCAGGCTCGATGCTCTGGACCTCAAGCCTGCTCCTGTTTCAAAAGACCAAGTCCAATCCGCATTGCATTCGGTTTCTGCAGTCCAACGGGAGGCGCTCGAAAAAGCAGCAGCTCGGATCGAAACTTTTCATCGCCACCAGCCACTGACATCCTGGTTCACCAATGAACTAGGTGGTACGCTGGGTCAAATCGTTCGTCCCATTCAACGGGTAGGGTTATATGTTCCGGGCGGAACGGCCCCCCTGCCTTCCACCGTGTTAATGAGTGCCATCCCTGCGCGCGTAGCCGGCGTGAGAGAAATTGTCGTTGTAACCCCTCCAAATCGCTCTTTCGCTGATGCGGAATTACGTGCAGACCCCATGATTCTCGCGGCTTGTGCGATTGCGCATGTAGATGAAGTTTATTTGCTGGGAGGAGCGCAAGCCATTGGAGCACTTGCCTACGGTACGGAGACGATTACATCCGTGGATAAAATATTCGGTCCGGGCAACCTGTTTGTCACCCTGGCAAAGCGACAGGTTTACGGAGTGGTAGGAATTGATGGATTAGCAGGTCCCACCGAAACGGTGGTCATTGCGGATGAATTCGCAACTCCAAAATGGGTGGCAGCAGATCTGTTGGCACAAGCTGAACACGATTTGCTGGCCTCCGCAATATTATTAACCCCCTCGCAGCGTTTGATCGAAAATGTTCAGATTGAAATTGCACAACAACTGGAACAGCGCGGGCGGGCGGAGATCATTGCTGCTTCACTCGAAAATCGCGGGGGAGCCGTTTTAACTCGCGATTTGGAAGAAGCGCTACAACTAGCGAACGAATATGCACCGGAACATCTCGGGCTTTCTGTCCGCGATCCCTGGCATTGGGTGGAAAAAGTGAAAAATTCAGGTGGCGTTTTTATGGGTGAACATTCCTTTGAGGTATTAGGAGATTATCTTGCAGGTCCAAGTCATGTGATGCCAACCGGAGGCTCGGCGCGTTTTGCCTCTCCGCTCAACGTATGGGACTTTGTAAAAATCGTCAGCTTGATCGCACTCGACGAAGGCACCGCTCAAGCGATCAGTCCAATTGCGGCGACTATGGCCGAATCTGAAAAGCTGGATGCCCATGCCAATGCGGCCTTGTTGCGAGCCAAGGAGATTCTGTGAACGTTCGTCAGCATTTGGCATCACTCCCGCCGTATACACCGATCGAACCGTTCGAAGTCTTATCGGCGCGCCTCGGCCGCGATCCCTCCCAAATTGTTAAGCTGGATGCGAATGAGAATCCGTACGGCCCTTTACCCGTTGTGCGCGAGGCGCTCGGCAAACTGGATTTTCCACACATCTATCCAGACCCCGAGAGCCGCACCCTGCGAAAATCTCTTGCAAAATTTACAGGTGTAGCAGAAGAGCATCTTTTGGTCGGTGCAGGAGCAGATGAATTGATTGATTTGCTGATGCGCCTTATGCTTGAACCGAAGGATTGCATCCTTTCATGCCCGCCAACGTTTGGGATGTATTCGTTTGATGCCGAACTGAACGCGGCGCGCTGCATTGAGGTTCCACGGAAGGCAGATTTTTCACTCGATATAAAAGGGATTCGAAAGGCTGTGGAGATTCACAGACCCAAAATTCTATTTGTAGCGACACCGAATAACCCGGATGGCTCGCTGCTGGAAGCTACGGTCATCGATGAATTATTGGATCTGCCTGTGCTTGTAGTATTGGACGAGGCCTATATTGAATTCGCGGCAGAAAATTTAGGTGGAAACCTGAGTCGGATTCGGGAAGTGCCTTCCCGCGAAAACCTTGTTGTCTTGCGCACATTTAGCAAATGGGCAGGACTGGCAGGCCTGCGGATCGGATATGGCGGATTTCCGCTTTGGTTAATGCCGACCCTCTGGAAATCCAAGCAGCCATACAACGCTAATGTGGCAGCCAGTGTTGCGGCCCAAGTTTCTTTAGAGCATGTCGATGAGTTATCAAAAGTCGTTGGGCTTTTGAATAATGAACGTGAACAATTATTCCAAGCACTGGAGGAAATTCCGTATCTAAAGCCGTATCCCACAAAATCGAATTTTATTTTGTGCCGCGTCATTGGACGGGATGCCGCTGAGCTTAAATCACGGTTGGCTCAAGAGCATGGAATCTTCGTCCGTTATTTCAACAAACCGGGCCTGCGCGACCATATTCGAATTAGTGTAGGCAGACCGCAGGATACAGATGTGTTGGTGAGAGCATTGAAGTCGGAGTCCAACGTCTCCAGACGTTGAATTGCACAAAAGGATGAATCATGCGAACAGCAGAAATTTCACGACAAACGAACGAGACGCAAATCACTATTAAACTTGATTTGGACGGAAGTGGCAAACATGAAATATCCACAGGCGTTGGTTTCCTCGACCACATGTTAACTCACCTGTCCGTTCATGGCCTCTTTGATTTATTTATTCAGGCAAAAGGGGATTTGCATATTGACACCCATCACACGGTCGAAGATGTGGCATTGACATTGGGTCAAGCCTTCGATCAGGCTCTCGACGATCGAAAAGGAATCGTTCGCATGGGAGATTGTTTCATACCGATGGATGAGGCGCTGGCGCATGTCGCCATTGATCTGTCCGGTCGTCCCTATGCAGTGATTCAGGGGGCATGGTATACGCCTTATATTGGAAGCATCCCGACCACGTTGCTTCCTCATTTCTTCGAGTCATTTGCAGTGACCTCG
>DATFQC010000023.1:0-2314 GCA_035264425.1 Anaerolineales bacterium | reverse complement strand
ATGAGTGTAACCAGGCATAATGAGCTCATCGGCTTTCTCTGCCTGCTCAATCAACGCGGATTGCAAATTTTGCAAAGCAGTATCGACAGTCGGTACCACCTGCAACATCCACAAACGAAAATCCGTGGCAACTTGATCGTTGCGACTCCGTCCCGTATGGAGCTTGCCGGCCGAATCACCGATCAATTCCGTAAGACGACGTTCGACCGCAGTGTGAATATCTTCATCGGCGGGAGCAAAGGAAAATCTTCCTGAAGAAAATTCTTCTTTGATCGCAGCAAGCCCCAGGGAAATGGAGGAGTGTTCTTTCTCCGAAAGAATGCCAGCACGATGAATTGCATCTGCCCAGGCGCGACTTCCATCCACATCCTGAAGCGCCAGGCGCTTATCAATGGGCAGCGATGTGTTGAAATCCCAGGCAAGCTGATCGAGTCTTTGGGCAAAGCGTCCGCCCCACAAAGTTGTCATATCAATCTCTCTTGAAGCGGGAATAATCTGGCTTGGGCATATCGAGTCCCGAAACAGGCAAGCCATTCAACGCGCGGACTTTGAGACTGAGCCCAAAAAGGCGGATGAACCCCTCGGCATGACTCTGGTCGTAGACATCCTCCTGACCGAAAGTGGCGAAATCTTCGCGGTACAGACTGAATGGCGACTTGCGACCTGCCGTAATGATATTGCCTTTGTATAGTTTCAGACGCACTGTGCCCGTGACAGGACCCTGTGTGGCATTGACGAATGCGTCAATTGCTTCACGCAGTGGCGTAAACCAGAGACCGTTGTATGTCAGTTCGGCATATTTCACCGCGACCATTTCCTTGAAGTGCATAGTCTCGCGGTCGATAACAAGGGACTCCAGCTCACGATGAGCATACAGAAGGATGGACCCTCCCGGCGTTTCGTACACGCCATGGGACTTCATCCCTACGAGGCGATTCTCAACCAGATCAACCCGTCCAATACCATGCGCGCCGCCAATGGCATTGAGCGTTTCAACAATTTTTGCTGGCGAAAGTTGTTCACCATTCACAGCACATGGAATACCGCTTTCAAATTCGATCTCAAGATATTCGGCTCGTTCCGGAGCGTTCTCGGGCGATGTGGAGATTTGATACATCAGTTCTTCGGGTTCATTCCATGGATCTTCCAGCAATCCGCCTTCATGTGAGAGATGCCAGAGGTTGGAGTCGCGGCTGTAAATGGATTTGACGGTCGCTGTCACAGGGACGTTATGCTTGGCGGCGAAGGCAATCGCATCCTCGCGTGAGCGGATGTCCCATTCGCGCCAGGGAGCGATGATCTTGAGGCGCGGGTCGAGAGCCATGACCGTGAGTTCGAAACGGACCTGATCATTGCCTTTGCCAGTGGCACCATGTGCAATTGCGTCTGCACCGACTTCGTGAGCGACATCCACAAGATGTTTTGCAATTAAAGGACGGGCAACCGAGGTGCCCAATAAATATTTGTGTTCATACACCGCCCCCATCTTGAGCATCGGAAAGAGATAGTCACTGGCGAATTCCTCTTTCATGTCATGCAAAACATATTGACTCGCCCCACTCTTAAGCGCCTTCTGCTCCAACCCAGCCAAATCTTCATCGCCTTGACCGACATCTGCGCAAAAACACACCACTTCGCAGTTGTAGTTTTCCTTGAGCCACGGCACAATCACGGATGTATCTAGCCCACCAGAATAAGCTAAGACAACTTTCTTTACTTGCGGCTTTGATTTCGGACTCATTGATTACTCCTTTTCGTTTTTGTTTGTGAGACCCTAAGGATTTGCTGTCCAATCAAATTTGCATAAAAACCTTTAGGATTTGTATCAATAGGAAAAATAAAACAGCCCTCCGAGAAGGAGGGCTGTTTTGGTTGACTTGTGCGTGTGTCAGCGCATGCTGCGTTTGCTATTCCATCATCCAAACAAAAAGGACCCGGCCTTCTCTATGAGAAGTAGGCTTCGGACGACGGGTACGCGGCAATGCAAATGCTGTGAACATATTGGGCGGTATTCTACTCGAAAAGCGAGATGTGTCAATGATTTTGAACGAACTCATGGCAGAGAGTACCCATTTGGGTGAGGCTGCTTGCAGGCCAGCTATCTAAACAAGAAGTTTGATCAAAAAGCTAATCAGTACTTCGATTACTAATGAGATGCAACACGAGCTTTCAACAATTCGGCAGCTCCTCGCTCAAGCACCAATTCAGCCAGACGTTCGCCCAATTTTTGCGGCTGTTTATCCACGGCGCTCAGGCGTATCGCTTGTTTTCCATCGAGCGAAATCACAGCACCGGTCAGAATGATCGTTCCATT
>DATFQC010000022.1:0-2723 GCA_035264425.1 Anaerolineales bacterium | reverse complement strand
TAATCTGGCATATACAGTCCGCCAGAAGTTTCCAGCCAATCTGCGATTTGCTCCACTGCTGCAGAGACGTTGTTATCAGAAATATCCAAGGTCAAGCTTGGCAGCGCGGACTTCTCTATCAGTTCCTGCATCAATTCCTGTTCGTGCATAAATAGATTTAGGTCATTATATTGGGTTGGGTTACCAGAGACTTTCAATCTTGCTTCACGCGCCGCTGTAAAACTTTCTGACGAGCGCCTGCAAAAGACGAGCCTGAAGTTGAGAGGCAGTAATCTCTCTTCCAGCCAGTGAAAATCATATTCCTTCTGGTAAGTTTGTTTTTGATATGCCTGCGTAGAAATGTGAAAACGGTCGACGATCCATGAGTAATATTTTTGTAGCTCGAACATACGCGCCCAGGTTGCGTATGTTTCCATTGCTACTAATTCCTCTTGTGGCTCGAAGTTGATTGGCCCGCGGCCCCAGGGATAGTTGGTGAAGGTGCACCATTCTGCGGAGATCAATGGAGAATGATAACGATATTTTCGGGGTCCCACGACGCGTGGATGCTCGTTCAATTCAAAAGCAATTTCCGTTTTGAAGGTCAGGCGCGTGCCTTCGAGGATGACTTTCGGTGTGAGTTTGTTTCCCATAGATTCTCTGTTATAACCATTTTGCCATGAGAGTATAACGCATCGAAACTGTTAGAATATAAACACGAGGATATCCTCGCCGCATGAGTAACTATTTCTCCTTCCTTCAACTCCGACCCAAGTTTCGATCTCTCTGGCTGGCACAGGTCATCAGCCTCACAGGCGACTGGTTCAATACGATTGCATCAGTCATCATCGTGAATCGCTATTCAGCTTCCGGGCTGGCTCTCGGAGGTTTATTCATCGCCCGGGCCTTGCCGCCATTTTTATTGGGCCCAGTGGCCGGCGTGGTCGCAGATCGATTTGATCGTCGCAAGGTCCTGGTGTTGAGTGATGTGCTGCGGGCCGGGATCGTGCTTGGCTTTTTACTGGTGGATCGCCCGGAGCGTCTATGGATGTTGTATGTTCTAACCATTCTCCAATTCAGTGTCTCGGCATTTTTTGAACCGGCGCGTGCTGCGCTCGTGCCTGGGTTGGTTCAAAGCGACGAGCTTCTCACCGCGAATACGCTTTCAAGTATCACCTGGTCTGCCATGCTCACACTGGGAGGAGCGATAGGCGGACTTACCGCTTCCCTGTTTGGAGTGCGTGTCTCTCTTATCGTCGATGCGGTAAGTTTTCTGGTTTCCGCAACATTCCTTCTCAGCATCCCGGGTCAGTTCCATGCCGAGGCGGTTCACGAGCTGGAAAGCGGCTGGCAAAATTTCGTAGATGGCCTGAAGTACGTGCGGAAAAATCTGGATGTAGGATTGGTGACACTGGTAAAGGCAATGGGGCAAGTGGGCAGCTTTGATATCATTTCGGCTTTGTATGCCGCCCATGTCTTCCACGAGGGACAAGAAGGAGCAACTACGCTCGGACTTATGTTCACGGCCTTTGGCGTGGGCTCGGTCATAGGACCGCTGATCTCCAACCGCTTAGGGGATTCGACTGTGGTCTGGCTGCGACGCGCCATTCTGGGCGGGTTCGTCTGTATGCCGTTGGCCTGGCTGATTGTAGGAACTGCTCCTGCTCTCCCAGTCGTTCTGGCGGGATGTGTTTTGCGCGGCGCAGGCGGCTCGATCAACTGGACTTATAGTGATGTGTTATTACAGATGAAGGTTCCCAATCACTTGCTGGGGCGTGTATTTGCTTTTGACATCGCAATCTTTACACTGGCGGTGTCTATTTCGCTCTGGCTAACAGGCTTTATCACCGACGTATTTCATCTAAGTCCCCGCACGATTGTCCTGCTGTTGGCGGTGGGGAGCCTCGGGCCACTGGCCGTGTGGGGTGTGGCCCTTCGCTGGCAGGGCCGCCGCGCTCCAACGTCAGGATAAACTTGTTTCCTCGTTCAACAACGTCACCAATGATGAGATAGGAATTTGTTCACAAGTAGAGGGGTAATTTGCTCGAGATCCCGGCTAACAAAATGCTATCAGACCTTGCAAAAGCCGTTTAATAGTCTGGATGACACATCGATAGTCAGGGTCATCGCTGCTTCTTTGACGATTTATTTTGCTATACCTGTGTAAAAATGCGAAATCCGCCGGCGACCTATGAACACAAATTGTATTTACTCTATCAACCTGCTATACTTTAACGAGTTTGTTGGTAAAGGATGGTTATGTTAGAAGTTCGTTTGCTGGGAACTTTTGAGGTCAAATACAAAAAAAATACAGTCAGTATTTCCTCGCGGCCTGCACAGTCTCTTTTTGCATACTTGATCTTGAATGCTGGCAATTCGCATCGCCGCGAAAAGCTGGCGGGAATGTTATGGCCCGATTCGCTGGAAGAGACTGCGAGGGATAATCTGCGTCATGCATTGTGGCGAATTCGTAAAGCGCTCCCTCCTGATCCCAAAATCGAATATTTGCTTGTGGATGATCTGTCCATTGCCTTTAATGACTCTGCCGACTATGGGCTTGATGCTGGGAAAATAGAGAAGTTAAGTGAAATCGCATCTGCCGACGAATTGATTAATGCTCTTTCGGATTATCAAGGGGAATTGTTACCTGGTTTTTATGATGAATGGGTGATCTTGGAGCGGGAACATCTATATTCCATTTTTGAACATCATATGGCGCGGCTACTGTCTCTCCTTCAGGATGA
>DATFQC010000021.1:0-3880 GCA_035264425.1 Anaerolineales bacterium | reverse complement strand
ACCTGGCGGGGTTTGCTCACTGGATGCGCATTCAGGAAGTGGAAGAGCGCGAACACGCCATGAAGTTTTATGATTTCATTCTGGAACGCGGCGGTCAGGTGATGTTGAAGGCAATTGACGCCCCTGGCACTACCTGGAATTCAAATCTTGAACTGTTCAGGGAAGTGGCGAAACACGAAGCGGAAGTCACGGCATCCATCAACACCCTGTATGAACTGGCGCTTGCAGAGAAGGATTATCCGGCGCAGGTCATGCTCCAGTGGTTCATCAACGAACAGGTGGAGGAGGAAAAGAATGCCGCCGAAATCGTTGCCAACCTTGATTTGATCGAGGAACGCGGCACCGCCGTGCTGATGTTAGACCATAATCTAGCAAAACGCGGCGGCGAGTAGATTACAATCAGGCCCTAAGGACTACAAACCTTGGGGTCTTTGATTGATGGAGGATGCTTCGCATGGGTTTTACGATTCGACGCGCAACCTATGAAGACAAATCGGATTGGCTGAGAATGCGCCGGGGATTATGGCCGGAGGCACCCATTGAATATCTGAATTTCGACCTGGACGACCGGCTGGCAGATCCGGATTATGCCGTCTTTATCGCTTGGCGCGAGGAGAGCGGTCCAATCGCCTTTATCGAAGCGGGGCTGCGCGACTACGGCGAAGGATGCGAAACTTCGCCAGTCGGTTATATCGAGGCCTGGTACGTGGATGAACACATCCGCGGTCAGAAACTTGGTAAAGAGTTAGTGTTCACGGCCGAGAGTTGGGCACGTGAAAAAGGTTGTGCGGAAATGGCTTCCGATACCTGGCTGGAAAATGAGGCCAGTATAGCTGCCCATTTGAGACTGGGCTATCGGGAAGCGGAACGACTGGTTCATTTTGTAAAACGGTTATGATTCGCGCGAAGCGGGTGTCGTCTATAGACCTCGCTTTCCTCGATCTTCCGTTCAGCGCAAAAGAAACGTTATGAGTAATTTCCTTATCTACGGTTCCTACGGCTATACAGGTCAGCTCATTGTTGATCAGGCTGTGAAAAAAGGGTTTCGCCCTATTCTCGCTGGACGAAATGAAAAATTATTGCGCACGCAAGCGCAAATATATAATCTTGAATCTCGAGTTTTGGCTCTTAACGAGACTGAAAAGTTAGACGCCGCATTGCTCGAGGTGGATGCGGTTTTGCATTGCGCGGGTCCATTCGTCCATACCTATGGCCAAATGGCAGAAGCGTGTTTGAGAACAAGGCGCCATTACACAGATATCAGCGGTGAAATCCCAGGGTTCGAAGTGCTCGCCGCCATGGATAAACTGGCAAAAGAAACGAACATTATGCTTCTTCCGGGTGCAGGATTTGATGTTGTCCCTTCTGATTGCCTGGCCGCGCACCTGAAACAAAGGTTGCCCGCCGCAACACACCTCCGTTTGTTCGTGCGCGGCATCGGCGCGGGAGTCTCGAGGGGCACAGCAAAATCCGCCGTGGAAAACATGCACCGGCAGGGAACGATCCGCCGTGATAAGAGGCTGGTCCAGGTCCCACCAGCCTGGAACGTCCGTGAGCAGGACTTCGGGCGCGGCTATACCAAAGTCGTTTCGATAGGATGGGGAGACGTCAGCACAGCCTATTACAGTACCGATATTCCGAACATTGAAACCTATTTTGCTTTTCCAGAAAGCGTCATCAATCTGATGCGTTTCATGCGTTTCATTGGACCGTTGCTGTATAACCGTCTAATGAAGAGTCTTCTAAAATCTGTTATCAATTTGTCTGTAAAAGGACCCGAAGAGGAAAAGCGTAGACGCGCCTCAGCGATTTTTATCGGGGAAGCGACTAACCAAAATGGGGGACGCGCGGTCACGAAATTGACCACCCCCGAAGCATATACTTGTACCGCGCTGACCACCGTCGAGATCATGAAGCACATCCTTGAGGGTGATTTCAAAACCGGGTTTCAAACTCCATCCCTGGCGTACGGCTCAAACTTTATTACTCAATTCAAGGGAGTGAAGAGAGAAAATTTGATATGAAGCGAAATATCTTTTACAGTTTGCTATTGCTATTGTTCTCCATTATTCTTGCATCCTGCTCATCTTCTGTAACGACCACACCCAAACCTTCTGCAACATCCTCACCTGACTCAGAATCCCCAGCCACGGAGGCGACCATGTCCCTTACAGTGACAAGCGACGCGTTCGCAAATGGACAATCCATCCCTGCTAAATATTCATGCGTCGGAAAAAACATTTCTCCTGCGCTGGCCTGGAACGAACCGCCCGCCGGCACCCAATCCTTTGCGCTTATCGTGGATGATCCGGATGCGCCGGTAGGTACCTGGGTTCATTGGGTCTTGTTCAACATTCCATCAAACACGCGCAACCTCCAGGAAGACTTGCCGATCACCGGAAAAAATGTGGATCCAAATGCCATCTATGTGGGCAAAAATTCGTCTGGCAATACTCGCTACGATGGTCCCTGCCCACCTAGCGGCACGCATCGCTATTATTTCAAACTTTATGCACTGGATACAACTCTTAGCCTGCTGCCGGGTGCCACAAAGGAACAGGTGCTCACGGAAATGAAAGGACACCTCCTGGCGCAGGGCGAATTGATGGGTACCTTCAGCAAATGAGGAGTTTGGACCCAACAGTGCAACGCGCGTTCCAATCGGGAAACCCGGTCGTGCATGGGAACCGCGCCACATTTATTTGGGAAGGGGATTCCGCGCCACAATTGATCAGCGACACAACGGAATGGGAAAATCGACCTCGCCACTTCAAGCGCGTTTCTTCTGCTCTCAAGACCGCTTCCGGTGAAACGATCTGGTCCTGTTCGTTGACCCTTCCACGCGATGCCTACATTGAGTATGCCTTTTATAATCCTATCTCGCAGGAAAAATTTCTCGACCCATTGAACGCGCGTACGGTCAGCAATGGCATGGGCAGTCGCAACAATTTTTTCTATATGCCTGAGACCATGCCCTCTCCATTCTCGATGCGGCGGGCGGAGGTTCGCAGCGGCACACTGACGCGTCACCACGTCAGCACAGATTTCCTGCAGGATGATGGTGAGCGCGATATCTATTTATACAAACCGCCTGCCAGCAAACGCGTCCCCCTGGTCATCGTCTATGATGGATACGATTATTTGCATCGGGCCCGGCTTGCGACCGTTGTGGATAACCTGATCGCAGACAGGCGCATCTGCCCGATTGCGCTCGCATTTCTGCAAAATGGAAAGAGTCGGCGGAATGTAGAGTACATGTGCTCCGACGCAACGATCCACTGGCTGGACCGCGAAATCCTGCCACTGGCGCGCGAGCATTTGAGGCTCATCGACATCGAAAAACATCCCGGAGAGTATGGGGTACTGGGCGCCTCAGCAGGTGGATTGATGTCTATATATACGGGGTTTCGAATGCCGGAAATTTTCGGAAAAGTGATCTGTCAATCTGGCGTGTTTGGTCTGGATGGGCGTGATTTTGCCGCCGTGGATTTGGCACGCGATGGTCACGCGCCTGATCTCAAGATCTGGATGGATGTCGGGGTTTTGGATGAATTGCTGGAAGATAACCGCCGCATGGTTGCTTTATTAAACGAGAAACAATACAACGTCACGTATCGCGAATTTGCAGCAGCACATAATTACACTGCCTGGCGCAATGACGTCTGGCGCGGGCTGGAAGCGCTGTTTCCGTTTTCACGCTGACGGACATGCTCGTCGTCCGTACGCAAACGAAGCGCTTCGTCAAGGCAACGATTGGTATGTCTTCACCTTTACTGCGACCGAATTCAGCGGCGAATTGATCGATTCACCGGAAGGTAAACTGGAATGGATTCCAGATGAAGAGATTCTTGACCTGAACCTCTGGGCAAGCGACCACATC
>DATFQC010000020.1:0-7259 GCA_035264425.1 Anaerolineales bacterium | reverse complement strand
ATGGCCATCGTGATCTTGGGTGGTCTGGCAACTTCCACATTGCTCAACCTGCTCGTTGTACCTACTTTATATCTAAAGTTTGGCAAGGATCCAAAAGATATGAAGAGCGCTCTTCAAGCCGCATAAGTAAGCTCACGCGGTACTTAAGGCAGAAGGTCGTTTCGGAATCGAAATTGATATATCAATAAAGGCAGTTTGATTTCAATAGACCGTAAGCCGCATCAATAAGCTTACGGTCTATTGATATAAAGATCAAGTTTTTTCAGAATAGGAGATTGAAATGCGGCGTTTTCACAAAATGGTTGGGACAGTCATTTTGTTTCTAATGATCTTTGTTTCAGCTTGTGCACCGAGATCGCAGCCCCTGATCGCGGAGGGTCCCCCTCTACCAACTGCCAGTGAGGAGACGACTGAAGCTACAGAGGCACCGGTTGAAGCTACTGAAGAACCAGTTGCCACCGAAGAGACCGCCGAACCGACAGAAGAGGCAACGGAGCCGGTGGCTACTGAGGATGCATCCGTAGCGCAGTTTCCAGATTTTGACCCGAATAATTTTGACAGCAACTCCATTGTGATCAATAACAAATGGATGCCGATGAAACCCGGCACATTCTGGGCCTACGAGGGGACGGCTCTAGATGGGAGTGAGACTGTTAATCGGCGCATTGAGTATACGGTCAGTGACCTGACGAAAGAGATCGATGGCGTGCGTACGGTTGTTGCCTGGATTGAAGATTACAACAATGGCGAACTGACTGAAAAAGAAGTCGCCTTCTATGCTCAGGATAAGGATGGTGCTGTCTGGTACTTTGGGGAACATCCTGAAGATTATGAGAATGGTAACTTTGTTGAGGCTCCAACATGGATCGCTGGCCTCGCAGATGCAAAACCAGGGATCAAGATGTTACCAGACCCGCAATTAGGGTCACCTGTTCTTTATCAAGGTTGGGGACCCGATGTGGAATGGTCGGATTACGGACAAATCGATCAGTTAGGTCAGAAGTACTGTATCCCACTCAATTGCTATGAAAACGTCTTGGTGATTGCTGAGTCCTCTTTGAAGGAGGAGGGCGCCTATCAACTTAAATATTACGGACAGGGAATAGGCAATTTTCAGGTGGGCTGGAAAGGAACCGACGACACCCAGGAAGAACTGAAACTGGCAGAATACAAGCAGCTTAGCCAAGAGGAGTTGGCAGATATCCATGCGCAGGCGCTGGAATTGGAGAAGCATGCGTACGAAGTCAGCCCAGATGTATATGGTGAAACAGCACCAATGGAATAAGATTCACACTTAATACAGCAAATATTCTTGGGATGGTATGAGAAATTAAACTTGGAACCATCCCAAGAAACATTTCTCTTCAATGTTTTACTTTAGAAAAGTTATGAATCTCTACTGGTCCGTTATTACGATTGTTCTTCAGCTTATCTTTTTGGAGGGTATTCTCTCTATTGACAATGCCGCCGTCCTTGGGGCGCTTGTCTCGCCGCTGCCAAACGACAAAGGAATTCCCTGGCCCGCTTGGCTAACGAATGTAGGCAAACGCGTCGGGCCTCTGTTGGGTCATCAGCGCATGGCCGCCTTGCGTGTTGGGTTATTGGGCGCGTACGTAGGACGGGGGGCAATGTTGTTTCTGGCAAGTTTGTTAATCGATAATTCCTGGATTAAACTGGTCGGCGCAGCCTATCTGATTCGCCTGGCATTCGATGAACTTGGTGATCTAACCCCAGATGAGGAGACTGAGGAAGAAAAGCACAAGGCGCTCCATCCATCTTTCTGGGGGATCGTGCTTATGGTTGAGATCATGGATTTGATTTTCAGCATTGATAATGTGGTTGCAGCAGTATCCTTATCAGACCAATTGTGGGTTGTATTGCTCGGTGTCGGGATAGGCATTCTGACCATGCGTTTTGCAGCAGGTGTTTTCAGTTATGCGATCATACGCGAGCCTGTTCTGAAACAGGCAGCTTACATCCTGATCCTGAATATTGGTATGCAATTGATTATGGAAGGGCTGTGGGGGGTTGAAGTAGCCGATTTGACGCGTTTTGCGATCTCAGCAGGCATTATCATGCTTTGCCTTGCGTATGCCCATATTCCCTTCCTTCAACGATTCCAGTTTATTCTCAACTGGATTGCATGGAGTATAGGATTGGTCAACAGCCTGCTCGGTTGGATTTTCTGGCCGATCAAAACAGCATTCGCGCTCTCTATGAACCTGCTGCGAAGTTCCCCCAAAGCACAGCCTATCTCTGGCGAAGACCCACTGTGAAAGGATGCAGATTCATTAAGAAAATCGTAAGAATTCAAGAATCATGCCAATGCACTTCTCAAATAGTGTAGGCAAGTTCTGATGGCAGAGAATAATCTTCTATTAAATCTGTACGAATATCGAAGCGAACGCAGTAATCTCTAATAAGATTAAACAATAAAACCCGATGTTGCATGAGAGACATCGGGTTTTTCATCCGCCAAATTCTAGTTCATCTTTATCTGTATTTCTCTCTCAATTCTTCTGCCGCGTCATTTAATTCGACCGCATTTTTTAGTATTTTCTTGATCGCACGGATCGCGTCATCCACGCCGTTCTGCCCGGCGCGAAAAATATTTTCATCAAGCCACACAGCCTCATGTTCACAGGCACGTTCTGCTTCCGGCAGTTCCATATTTTCAAAATCGAAATATTCCGGGAACGCGTTCGGCACTGCCAGTTTCGATTTCTGCGGTTGGAATAACGTGTAATTGTTCATGGCTTCATAGCCTGTCCAGCATTCCACGCCCTCGAAATTCAACGCGCCGGCAAGCAGATCATGCTCCATGCCAAATTCCTGTGGGTTGATGGCAAAGATATAACGATAGAAGGATCGAGTGGTATGACGGGGATCGCGCCCCAACAGGCGAATGCCGGAAATTTCACTTAGCGCTTCATCCATATAATCTGCCATCGCTTCGCGCTCCTTTGCCTGGGCGGGAAAGCGTTCAACCCCGATCAGGGCCAGCGCCGCAGCGATCTCGCTCAGCCGAAAGTTACCGCCCACTTGAAATTCCTGAGTGTAATCTTCGGCGCCTCCTCCCAGGGCATGTGGACGTCCACAGTCAATGATCGAGGCCGCCCTGGCCGTGAGTTCCGGTGTGCGGCATAACAGAATCCCGCCTTCTCCCGTCGTCAGAGTCTTCGACGATTGGAGCGAGAACGAACCGAAATGACCGATGGTCCCTGCGCCGCGACCGTTCCACCTCGCGCCGTGGGCGTGCGCGCAATCTTCGATCACGATCAGGTTATACCGTTCAGCAAGCTCCATGATCGCGTCCATATCGGCCATGTTCGAGCCAAGATGCACAGGGATGATCGCTTTCGTTTTGGAGGTAATGGCTTTCTCTGCAGCCTGCGGGTCAAGACAATAAGTGTTCGGGTCAATATCTACAATGACCGGGATCGCACCCGCGGCCATGGGTGCTGAAGCCGTTGCCTGGAAGGTATAGGCAGGCACGATGACTTCATCGCCCCAGCCAATGCCCGCGGCGCGCAATGCGACCTCCATGGTCACGGTTCCATTGGCCATCGGCACCGCGTATCCGCCGCCCTGCATTTCAGCGAATTTCGTGGCAAGTTCAGCGGTCCTGGGTCCCGGGTAAGGATAACCACCCCAGCGCCCAGACTTGATGACTTCGGTCACTGCATCGATATCCCGCTGATCCCAAACAGGCCATTGGGGATAAGGTTCAGTGCGAGTTTTGGGGCCCCCTAAAATAGCGAGTTCAGACATCATTGACTCCTTTAATAACTAAAAACGTAACAGGTTCAGATAACGAATTGCTTGGCACTTGCGATTAATTTTTCTCTCATTGGGTAGGGATCGATACCTGCCATTTGCATACCAAGCATCAATGGCCCTACCACTGGTGGACCCTCTAATCGAATCATTTTTGCCCCTGGTAAATGTTGCATAATAATTTTTCGCATCGGTTCCAGGATCAGTTCGCCCGCTTCAAAGACACTGCCCGATTGTACAACCTCGATTTCGTCATTCTCCATTTCGATTTGACGGGCTACGGAAATTGCCAACCAGCCAAGTTCTTCCCCTGACCATCTTATGACCTCCAGCGCCGCATGATCACCTTCCCGCGCCGCATTCACAACCTCAAGGGCGAGATAGGGGTATAAATGATATTGTTCGTTTGAGAGCCCCTCCATCAAATCTGCTTCATCTTTCGCTCCCAAAGCTTCCAGAAAAATTTTCGTTAGCTTCGTCGGCGGGATGCGTTTGATCCAGGCATAGTTGACAAATTGCCTGGCGCGGAAAACGATTTCAATCGCACCGCCATACTCGCCAAAATCAATTCCATTGCCAACCACTCGTCCCTCTTTGCCATTTTTGCCGCGGCCTCGGCAGTTCACACCTGATCCGGCTGTGACATTGACTCCCACTCCCTGGGTTGTGCCAGAGATCAATCCATTGGCCCCATCGTTGACGATTTCGATCGGACAGGATAGCCCCAACGGAGCGATTGCCCGTAAATGAGCGTCCCTCTCGGACGGGAAATCGTATCCCGCGATGCCGAAACCTGCTCCTGCGATTTGATCCCTGGCCAAACTTGATGATTGAATTGCCATTGCAACTGACTTTTGCAACACCTCTGTTAATCGCTCATAACCCATTCCCTGATGATTGCCGCCCCCAGCCTTACCAAAGGAAATACACCGGCCTGTTTCATCGGCCATCAAGGCGTGTGTTTTCGAGGAACCGACATCTACACCTAGAAAATATCTCATCCCATCCTCATTGCCTCGCGGATCGCACGGTAACCGACTAGATGAATTTCTTCGTCCTCGATGAATTTCTTCAATTCATCACTCATGAAGATATTGTAATTCGATACCCGGCTTTCCCAATCCGGTGCAATCGAGCGCAGCTCAGCGGTATCGATCGAAGGATGAAAAATAAAATGTGTAATGCCGGCAGGTAAATTGCCTAATAAGTCTTTTGCAATTTCCATTTGCCTATCGGGGTCTGGCTGATCGAGCGGCAGGCCGAAAATTCCGTCCACCATGGGGGTGCCCATTTTTTCGAATTGCTGCATCATGGGTTCATACAAGTGCTTTTCTTCAGGGCTGACTCCCATCAGGTCCATCCCCTGGGCGTCCAGGCGCGGCAGCATATTTGGTAAAAGCTGGCTCGTAGCGGCCTGGATATAGGATTGAATAAATTTTGGATTCATAATTGTCCCCATATGCGAATCGACATGCGTGACATCGATTCCCGCTGCGAGAGCACGTTTGATTTGTGCCTTGACTTCTCGTTCAACGGCCTCCGGGTTGGCATTATCGTAAACAGCTTGATGCCATTGGTTGAAATAACCATCTGCATCCAGCAACCCCGACTCCGGATCCCGCGTGGATATCGGCCCCCATCGATAGCTTTCCCACTCCGCATTCAGCGTCGCGTGGACTCCCATGTCTATTTCAGGGTTCGCGCGGCACATCTGCGCCACCGCCGGGAACCACGGACAGGGTACCATGACCGCCCCCGAGCTGATCGTGCCAAACTGCCACAAATCCTTGAATGCCTGCACCGAGGCGTGACACATTCCGATATCATCCGTGTGGATAATGACGGCGCGGTCAGTATCTGAAAAACCTAACTTTTTGAGATATGGGTTAGGCGTCATGTTCTTCTCCTAGATTCCACAATGTAATGCACTCGTATGCAAAACTTTGAGCGCTTCCCCACGCAGAAACGGTTCGCCCGCTGCAACCTGCTGGGATTTTGCATCCAGCGCCGTCACCAATTGATTCATTTCCTGTGAAGTGAACTGTGCTTCATAGCAGCGCACCGAGGCGAGTTTTGCTTCCCAGGTCTCTGAAATATCCATGATCTGATTGGGCTCGCGGGTGTGATAGAAAATAATTCCTTTGATATCATGGGGCTGGTAAGCTGAATCAACGGCTGCGTCGCTGGACGGGATCTTGGTCAATCCCGCGAACATAACCGCTTCCGCCGCCGCAAGTCCTGTCTGGATGTGGTCATGATGAGCTTCATACGTCAGCCAGGGATCCACTGTCATGACGAAGTCGGGTTGGAGCATGCGAATATATTTCAAAATGTCGCGACGCAGCGCAAAATAATTGTATTCACCAGCATCCGGATAGCCCAGCCAGAATTGTTCCTTTATGCCAATAATTTCCCCTGCCGCGAATTGATCGCGTTTAAGTGACTGGGCAGCCTCTTGATCAGAAAGGGAATGATCGACAACCCCCATCAGATCATCGGTCGCGGTGAGATAAAACAACTCCGCGCCGTTTTCCTGCAACAATGCAAGTGTTCCTCCGGCGCCAATATCGTTATCATCATAATGGGGCTGGATACACAGCACGCGCTTTGCCTCAAAAATATTTGGTCTGGGGAGAACTGATTCGATGGTCATGTTTACCTCTGCTTAGTTTATTTCCACAACGTTCCCTGTTCGCGAGCTTTCGTAAGCTGCATCCACAATTTTCATATTCATCAATCCTTCTACTCCACCGGGAGTTGGGACTTCCTTCTTCTCAACACACTCCAGGAAATACTTCAGTTGAGTATCATACAAGCTCTGTGGACAATGCTCCTGGCGTGGAAATTCGAAACCTGAATCGACCACATCGACTTTTTGTTCGGGGACATTGGGTAGCTCCAATCTTGTTGGGAACAACTGACCAAAACCCTGCGTGCCGTATAACTGGGTCGCGGCTTCGGGTCCATCGGCGTGGGGTTGCCACCAACCCGATTCAACATAAGAGGTCGCGCCATTATCCCATTCAACCATAATTACGCCGGTATCATCCACGTCGAAATTCTTATAATGAGTTCCAATCTTTGCATACACAGCCACAGGTTTTGGATCACCTAATAAAAATCTTGCCGTATCGAGCGCATGGATTCCCATATCTGCCAGTGCACCCCCACCAGCAAATTCCCTTTGTGTAAACCAGCCGCTTGGACCCCAGTGGACATGCACGCCAATGCCTTTCGTGCGGATAATGTTGCCCAACTTCTGCGATTGCTCTTTCAACCACAGTACCTCCGGGTCAAACCGCCAGCAGTGAGCGACCATCAATACTGCACCGGAATTCTCCGCAGCTTCAACTATTTTCTCCGCCTCCGGCACGTTCATGGACATGGGCTTTTCGACCATCACATGGACACCTGCATTAAGCGCGGCAATGGTTTGTGAGGCATGCAGATAATTGGGCGTGCCTATTACCAATGCATCCAGG
>DATFQC010000019.1:0-3080 GCA_035264425.1 Anaerolineales bacterium | reverse complement strand
CCAGGTGGCGAACGCGGGATTGATCATCGCTTTGGGGCTTGCGGTAATTGCCCTGGCAATTTTTGGCATCCGCCGCGGAGAGAGTTGGGCACTGTGGACAGCCTTACTCGTTCCGATAGTTGGACTCATGATTGCCATCCCCCTCCATTATCCCTTTGGCTTCGCCACTCTAGGTCACCTGGGACCGATCTATCTCGATACGGCGGTCTTGATTATTGGAGCGATCGTCTCTTACCGGGAGATGAAGGCATAATCTATTTCCAGTGTGGCAACCAGCGCGGCACTTGATTGAGATATTCTTCATACACCGCACCGAATTTCGTTCTCAATATCGGTTCTTCGAAGACCACAATCAAAATATGAAATGCAATTGCATAGCACAAGAAGTAGACAATCACCCAGCCTGAACCAGACCAGATGATATGTCCAACCAATGCTAGCAATGCACCAAAATAAATTGGATTACGAACCTGGTGATACAGTCCCGTGCTAATCAATTGTTTCGGAGGATCCGTGTGAGCGGGGGTGCCACCTCCCCTGCGGACTATGTCCATGCAGCAGCGGAGAATGATCGATGCGCCGAGCATCCACAGAGGGATTGCAAGATAACGCACGATTCCCCAATCAAATAATGGAGCACTCCACGTTGCCAATTGAAACGGTGCATAAAACGTGAAGAAGCCGTGCAGGCTCCCCATATATAGAATTGTTTTAAGCGAGTTCATGGAAACCGTGGGATCCAACGAGGCACTCGCCGAATATACTCCTCATACGCTGCACCAAATTTTCTTTTCAGCATTGGCTCTTCGTACAGGATAATAAAAAAGTGCACGCCAATAAAGGAGAGCAATGTATATAGCAATAATGCCCAATATCCAAACCACAGGAAATGTGCCAGGAAAATCAGCATCACACCCACATAGATAGGATTGCGAACATAGCGAAAGAACCCGGTTACAACCAATTCTTTAGGTGGGTCGGTTGGTAAAGGTGTGCCGCGTCCGCGAAATGTAAAGTCCCAGAAACTCTGTAAAATGATCAAGCTGCCGATCAGCCAGAATGGAATGGCTAGAAAAGAAAGCATGCCCATTCCCAGGCGCGGGCCATGTGCTAAAAGTCGCAACGGAATATAAACGGCGAATAAACCCGCTTCGAAGACAAGATAAAGCAAAGATTTCAGAACAGTCATCTGCTTGCACCTTATCTAAGCCGTGGAATCCACCGCGGCACCTCTTTCAAGTATTCTTCATAGGTTGAGCCGAATTTACTTCTTAAAGTGGGTTCTTCATATAGTGTGACAAACAAATGAGTAATGAGGAAAGTGAACGCGGCGTAAACAAGCAGCAGCCAGAATCCATACCAAAGGAAATGCCCGATCAAAATTAGGAGAATCCCAACATACATTGGGTTCCGAACATAACGATAAAAACCAACTGCAACCAACTCCTTTGGCGGATCGACCGGAGCGGGCGTGCCGCGTCCTTCTTTGAGAAAATTCCAGAAACTCCACAAAAGAATCACCCCACCTACTAACCAGAGTGGAAATGCGAGATAGGCAAAAAATCCGGTGTCGATTTGGGCACCTCTGCGTAAGAGTGTAAGAGGGATGTAACCAGCAACCATGCCTGGAGCGACTACTAAAAACAAAAGGGACTTGAGGGCAGTCATACAAAACTCCTTCCGTGATGTACTAACACTTCCAGCGAGTGAAAGCTTTGCGATACTTTCCGGTAAAATACCGTTCATGGATATATGGCGACTTTTGATCACTCCGCCTGCGCGCGGCGCATGGAACATGGCTCTCGACGAAGCAATCCTCGAGCATATTGGACGGGGCGAAGCGATACCCACCTTTCGACTCTACGCGTGGGACCCAGCCTGCCTCTCGCTGGGACATGCGCAACCCTTTTCTGATATAGATACCACGCGACTCAAGGAACGCGGCTGGGAAGCTGTCCGCCGGTTAACCGGGGGACGCGCAATCCTACATACCGATGAAATCACTTATTCGGTGATCGCACCCAATGACGAACCGCGCCTGGCAGGATCTGTTTTGGAGTCTTATAACCGGCTGGCGCAAGCGTTGCTCCTGGCGGTACAACAATTGGACTTACCTGTTGAAATGGAAGACGAAGTAGCGCAAGATGCTATCTTGCGCAACAATCCTGTTTGTTTCGAAGTACCCTCCACTTATGAAATTACCGTCGATGGGAGAAAATTAATTGGCTCTGCCCAGGCGCGCAAAAAGGAAGGCGTGCTCCAGCATGGATCGCTTCCACTCACAGGCGATCTGGCGCGCATTTGTCAGGCGCTAGTGTTTGCGGATGAAGCCAGGCGCGAAGAGGCATCGAAACGGCTGCTGGCACGAGCCGCGACCGTGAAGTCCGCTTTGGGGCGCGTGGTCAGTTGGGAAACGGCGGCCGAGTCCTTCATCCGGGCGTTTGAGCGCCAATTGGGGTTGAGTCTGGAGAGGGGAGAATTATCTTCATCCGAATCCAATCGGACGGAAGAATTGGTCAAACAGAAATATGACCATCCATCGTGGACGGAACGCGTGTAACAATCAATGTAGGGACAGGCAGCTGCCTGTCCCTACATTGATTTATTAACCTTGATCCGTGATAAAGATCGTGTTGGGAAAGCCGAGCGCAGCAAAGTACTTTAAAAGATAGGCCTGGGCATTGGTCTGCGCCTGGTCGAGAATACCATCCTCGAGTGCAGCCTTGAGGATTTCCTCCTCGGCGCGCTGGCGAACGAGGGTTTCGAGGTTGACATCGGGCTTGGTGAGGATGCCGGTGTCCCGGTTATAGACATAAGACTTCTCATTATCCAGGGCAGCGATAAACACTTCGGTGGGCGGCAGCTTGACGGTAAGCACACCATTCTCATAGCGCATATCTTCCGGTTGCAGTTTTGACATATCGATGCCGGCGATCACAGTGCCATGTCCGACGAACAGGATCTTGTCGCCAAACAAGGATTGAAAGGTACCGCCACCGGTTTCGCCAGTAATTACCTTCTCGACGCTGTATTGAATGGTTTCGAGTCGCGCCAGCGCCCGGACCTCGTTAATGTATGTG
>DATFQC010000018.1:0-3716 GCA_035264425.1 Anaerolineales bacterium | reverse complement strand
CGCCGCCGTGAATCATGTCACCATGCAAATCAATGATGGCGAATTCTTCTCATTGCTCGGTCCCTCCGGATGTGGTAAGACGACTTCACTGCGCATGATCGCCGGGTTTGAGCTGCCTACAGATGGAAGGATTTTGATTCGTGGCAAAGAAATGAGCCAGGTACCCGCCTTTCAGCGACCCGTCAATACGGTGTTCCAGCAATATGCCCTTTTTCCACACATGACTGTCGAACAGAATATCGGTTTCGGTTTGGAGATGAAAGGCGTCGGGCGCGTCGAACGATCAAAGCGCGTTTCGGAAGCGTTGGAGATGGTTCGCTTGCCTGGGATGGAAATGCGCCGCCCGAAGCAACTATCTGGTGGACAGCAACAACGTATCGCTCTCGCTCGGGCCTTGGTCAACAAACCTGAAGTCCTGCTCCTGGATGAACCTTTGGGCGCGCTAGACTTGAAGTTGCGCAAAGAAATGCAGTTGGAACTTAAGACTCTTCAGCGTGAGGTAGGAATTACGTTTATTTATGTCACGCACGATCAAGAGGAAGCTCTCACGATGAGCGATCGTATCGCTGTGATGAGCAAAGGTGTTGCGCTTCAAATTGGAAAACCAGAAGAAATTTATGAACGCCCTGCGAATAAATTTGTGGCAGACTTCATTGGAGAGACTAATTTTCTTGATGGGGTTGTAGAAGCGCAAGATGATTCCATCGTTGAAGTTGAGTTGCCCGGTACTGGTCCCGTTTGTGTCGAATCAGGCAGAAACTTTACCAACGGTCAGCCAGTGACGGTTGCGGTGCGACCGGAAAAACTTCGTCTGAATTTTGAGCTCGCAGGTGGAAATAATCTCAAGGGGCGCGTGGAGGATGTAATCTATATTGGCACGGATACTCAGTATGGAGTGCGTTTCGCAGGTGGTCAAAAAGTCCGAATTCGCGAGCAAAATGTAAATCATGGATACCACCAGCTTTCCAACCCGGGTGATGAAGTGACGATCTCCTTTACCCATAACTCGCCCCGTATTCTAACAGAGTAGGCAAAACTCGATGGTGAACTTTTTCCGACGTAACAAAGTATTCCAATTGTTCGGATTAATCAGCCCGGGCGCGCTCTGGCTTCTATTGTTTTTCAATCTGCCTTTAGTGATTGTGCTCTTTATTAGCTTTGTAGAGCGCGGCCGGGCCGGTAGTATCAAACTCCCGCCAGTTTATACCCTTGAGAATTATCGGCAATTTTTCAATGCCTGTAGTTCACAGTTCGCGGGCCCAACATGTGACTCATTTCTTTATCTTGGTATCTTTTGGCATTCAGTGCGCATCGGATTAGTCGTCACGTTTTGGTGTATTATCCTTGGCTACCCATTATCCTATTTTATTGCAAAACAAAAACAAGTATGGCGGGATGCGTTAATGATTCTGGTAATCATTCCGTTCTGGACAAATTTCTTAGTGCGTACCTATGCGCTCAAGGAAGTCCTCGCGACCGAGGGATTACTCAATTCGTTTCTGATGGGTCTTCATATAGTCAACCAGCCTCTTAACTTGTTGTTCAATGAATTCGCAGTCATTGTCGGCCTGATCTATGGATATCTACCTTTCGCAATCTTGCCAATGTATGCCTCCATTGAAAAATTCGATCACTCCCTGATGGAGGCTGCCGCAGATCTTGGAGCGTCGCCGCGCCGCGCCTTCCTGCGGGTGATGCTGCCGATGACACTGCCAGGAGTCATTGCTGCATTGGTACTCGTGTTTGTCCCGGTGGTAGGTGCCTTTATCACACCTGATATTATGGGAGGAGGCAAAATCGAGATGATCGGAACGCTGATCAATCGTCAGTTCGGCGTTTCACGTAACTGGCCCTTTGGAGCATCCATGTCACTGGTGCTGATGTTGCTGGTGTTGATTGGTGTGATTGCTTATTTTCGCTCCAGCAGTGAAGAGACCCGGAGGGCAATGTGAGTACCCGCTCTGCTGTTTTTCCCACTTATCCACGTCAGCAGATACGTCTCAGAACTCGGATTGGCAATTGGATTTTAGGAGCCAATGCTGCACTGGTGTTTGGTTTTATTTACCTACCGGTTCTAATCTTGATTGTTTTTTCTTTCAATAATACTCGTTCTGTCGCGGTATTTACCGGATTTTCCACAGAATGGTATTCATCACTTGCGAAAAATGCAGAATTGTTGGATGCGGCGCGCAATAGTTTATTAGTGGGGTCAATTGCCACAATTGCGTCGACATTGATTGGCACTCTAACAGCGCTTGCCATGGAACGCTATCGTTTTAAATTGCGTACCGTGTTTGATGCAAACTTGTATCTTCCAATTGTAATCCCCGAAATCGTGATGGGAATCTCATTGCTGCTGTTCTTCAACCAAGCGTTGTTCCCATTCCTGCAAAATGTATTTAAAATAAGAGCGACAACCGGCCTCCCCACGATCACGATCTCTCACATTGCCTTCGATATCCCGTTTGTTTATGTGATTGTCCGGGCCCGGCTGGCGGATTTTGATCGTACCTTAGAGGAAGCTGCCGCTGATTTAGGTGCCGATGAATGGCAGACATTCAAACAAGTTACTTTGCCCTTAATTATGCCGGGCATCATCGGTGGCGCTTTGATGGCGTTTACTCTGTCGTTAGATGACTACTTAATTACAGCGTTCACGAAAGGGATTCGCGAGCAAACCATGCCGCTTTACATTTATTCTTTGGTGCGTCGCGGAGTGACGCCGGAAATCAATGCTCTTTCCACCGCACTTTTGTTAGGCTCGATTGGACTGGTTGGACTTTCACTTACTGCTCAGAGCGGTGGACCCGTGTATACAAAAGGAATGTCTGTGGGTGCTGGTGTTGGCCTGGGCCTCTTTGGACTATTCAGCATGTTCACTGTATTCAATTCAGGTGAGTGGACAGCCAGTAGTTTGATCATTCGGTTAATTTTATTGGCCGCCTTTCTTTGGGCTTGGCGCTCCTTCACAGGCTTCCGGGAAGAATTCGCAGATACTAACCGTTCCGGCAAAATCCTCGCCGAGATCACTGTATTTATTGCTGCGGTTGCAGCGTTTCTCTCTGCTGCGTTACTTTTTCTCTAAGAAAAGGAGGTGGTGCTTTCTCGGAAATCTATTTTGTTTGAGTCACCGCTTGCGCGCCAGGTGACAGATCAATTAAACGTTTGTGAAAAGGAGAGAGATAATGAAGAGGATTCTGATTTACGTGATCGTCATTGCGGCAGTGTTATTGACTGCCTGTGGTGGCGGTCAGCAGACAGCAACTCAAGCTCCGGTTGAGACACAGGCTCCCGCGGCAACAGAGGCACCGGCTGCGACCGAATCACCTGCAGCCACCGAAGCATCGGGGGCGACCGAAGCACCCGGGGCAACAGAGGCTCCCACGGGCGGTGAGACGGCCAACCGCTGTGGGGATAAATCAAAACTTGCAGATGAGATTTTCCTCTATACTTGGGTGGAATACATGGATCCGGATATTCAAACACAGTTTGAAGAAGAATGCGGTGTGAAAGTCACCGAGACCAATTTCGATTCGAATGAAACACTGCTTGCAACCCTTCAAGCGGGCGGTGCCGACTATGACATTATCGTCCCCTCCGATTACATGGTACAGATCATGGTCGATGAAGGGATGTTGATGGAGCTCGACTACAATGTGATCTCCAACATCAAGAACATGGAAGAGCAGAACGTTCATCAATATTTTGACCCTGAT
>DATFQC010000017.1:0-8939 GCA_035264425.1 Anaerolineales bacterium | reverse complement strand
TCAGGAACATCATCCAGGTCCTGTTCATTGCGTTTTGGCAGGATAATGGTGCGCAAACCATTGCGATGCGCTGCCAATACTTTTTCTTTGAGACCACCAATGGGAAGAACCTGTCCTCTGAGCGTGATCTCACCGGTCATGCCGACATTTGGCTTAACCTTTCGACCCGATATGAGAGATACTAAGGACGTTGCAATGGTCACGCCGGCAGAGGGTCCATCCTTGGGCTGCGCGCCGGATGGAATATGCAAATGGATATCAGAACGGTTGAAGAAATCTGCATTGAGACCGAGCTGCTTCGCACGTGAACGGACAAAAGATAGAGCCGCGCGTGCAGATTCATTCATGACATTGCCGATAGAACCTGTGACTTGAAACCCCTTTCCGCCGGGCATGCTGGTCGATTCAACAAACAGTACATCGCCGCCATAAGGCGTCCAGGCCAGGCCTGGAACGACACCGGGGATTGAGGTGCGCTGATTAAGTTCTTCACTGCCCTGAAAGATGGGGTGATCAAGATATTCTTCAACGAGCGCTGGCGTTATCTTTGCTTCTTGAACTTTCCCCTCCGCAATACGCGTGGCAACTTTTCGACAAACGGCACCAATTTTCCGTTCCAGGTTTCGGACTCCAGCCTCGCGGGTATATTCACGGACAATCTTGCGCAGGGAATCATCGGTGAAGGTTACCTCGGCTTCACGGAGACTGTTTTCACGAATTTGACGCAGGACCAAATAGCCATTGGCAATCGCGATCTTTTCACTTTCTGTGTAGCCTGCAAGAAAAATGATCTCCATACGGTCACGCAAGGGTCCAGGGATTGTTTCCAAAGTGTTGGCTGTCGTGATAAAAAACACCTGCGAGAGGTCATAAGCTACTTCCAGGTAATTGTCACGAAACTCAGTGTTCTGCTCCGGGTCAAGAACCTCCAACAAAGCGGAGGCGGGATCGCCATGAAAGTCGAAGGTGAGCTTGTCGATTTCATCCAGCATGAATACCGGGTTTTTTGACTCAATTCGACGAAGTGCCTGCAAGATTCGCCCCGGCATTGAACCGATATAAGTACGGCGGTGCCCACGAATCTCGGCCTCATCCCTCACACCGCCCAGCGAGGCCCGCACAAACTTGCGATCCATGGCCCGCGCGATCGACTGTCCCAGAGAAGTCTTGCCAACGCCGGGTGGACCCACAAAACAGAGGATCACACCCTCACGTTCACGCCGAATCTTGTCGTCTGAAGGAGCCTTGACTTCATCTTTACGATCAATGCGCAATTTGCGAATCGCCAGAAACTCAAGGATCCGTTCCTTTACATCCTGCAAACCATAATGATCCTTATCCAGAATGTCACGGGCGTGACCAATATCAAGGTTATCTTGCGATCCCTTTGACCATGGCAGTGAAACAAGCCAATCCAGATACGTTCTGATCACGCCATATTCAGCCGCTGCAGATGGCAGACGCGACAAACGTTCCAACTCACGCCGGGCTTGCTTATCGGCTTCTTCCGGCATTTTAGCTTCTTCGATCTTCTTGCGGAACTCTTCGGCTTCAGCTGCCTGCTCGTCTTTTTCGCCTAATTCTTTTTGAATGGCTTTCATCTGTTCGCGCAGGAAATATTCGCGCTGGACCTTTTCGATCTCGCCCCGCGCTTCGTTTTGAATCTTTTGTCCTAGCTGCAAAACTTCGGCTTCGCGTACCAACAACCCGATCAATTTTTTGAGTTTTTCGGCAACCGAATCGAGCTCAAGGATGCCCTGCGAATCCTTGATGTCCATACGCTGAAAATTCGCAATGGTATAAGCGGTTTGAAGAGGATCTTCAACCGACGTAATTGAGCCAGCCAATTCTTCCGGAAACGATGGGATCATCTGCGTGATTTGCTGGAACTGGTCACGCGCATTACGTGCCAGCGCGTCGATTTCCAACCCCTCTTCCACTACTTCTGGTGCGAGCTCGATCTTCGCCCGGAGATATGGTTCTTCGCCAACAAATTCGCCCAGACGAAAACGATCCATCCCTTGTACAAGCAAGCGGAGTGTTCCATCCGGTGCGCGCAATAAACGATGCACAACAGCAATGGTGCCTACGCGATACAAATCATTTGGCCCCGGCGATTCCAGCTCCGGATTGATCGCTGCTACCAGGCCAACGAGCTTGTCACCACCGACCACTTCATCGACTAGTTTGATGGAACGCGGTTGTCCAACCGTTAGCGGGACAGCAGTTTGAGGATAAACAACCACGCCGCGTAGCGGAAGAATCGGAAGAATATCCGGATATTTCGATGAGTTTGACATTTGTGGGGAATCGGAATCTGCTGAGTTCGAATCTTTTTTCTGAAACTTGGAAAACATGGAAGGCATGATCAAGGACAATAATTCATTCTCCTCTTCGTCATTCCATTGAAGAAGGTCATTCAGGTTGGTTTGCCATCTAGAAGCCGGCATGCTTATTACCCAACCTCGCCTTGATTCGGATCACTTCTTGGAAGCACAATCACTAAAAATCCGTCCTTATACTCTGCCGTAGCGTTTTCCATATCTACCTTAACTGGTATTTCGACTGCGATTTCAAATTTTCCAAACCTGATCTCCATTTGATGATACGCACGCCGCTCATTGAGATCGGGGCGATTCCCGCTGATCATCAGAATATTATTTTCGAAGGCTACCTCAAAATCCTCATCCTTCATACCGGCAATTTCCAATTTAATGACGCAGCTGTTTTCCGTCTCATACACATCTGTTGGCGGACTCCACGTGGAGCGAACATGCCAACTAACGGCGTACAAAACCTCACGCCGCGTTTCTGAAGCCGTCGAAAGGGATTTACGAACAATTGTAGGCATAAAACTTACTCCTTGCTACTTCCCGGCCTGACCCAATAGGAAGGATCAGGGATCCTGGTGGAGCCATAATCAAGTGTTGGAAATACCGGGGCCTAATAGTTTTTATGAATTATACAACCAATATGTTGGATGCGTAGAAAATTTACTGACGGTCTACTGGAAACATACCCTAAATCGCTAATCCCTTAAACTGACTCATATAAAGATGATGGAAGAAGCCTTTCGATTCCAGCAATTGCTGATGTGTCCCCTGCTCGATAATCTCACCATTATTGATGACAATTACATTGTCGGCATCCCGAATTGTGGACAGTCTATGGGCAATGACAAAGCTGGTGCGGCCTTCCATTAGACGTAATAATGCCTTCTGGATGCGCGCTTCGGTGCGCGTGTCTACGCTGGAGGTGGCTTCGTCAAGAATGAGGATGCTGGGATCGGCAAGGATCGCGCGAGCAATGGAGAGCAATTGGCGCTGTCCCTGGCTGAGATTGCTGGCCCGCTCCGAAAGTTTGGTCTGATAACCCTGTGGCAACTGACGAATAAAGTGATCGGCATCTGCCAGCTTGGCAGCTTCGATGCACTCTTCGTCTGTTGCGGCGAGACGGCCATAGCGAATATTTTCCAGAACGGTATCCGCAAATAAGAAGGTATCCTGCAAGACAATCCCCAGCTTTTGGCGCAGATCGGATTTGGAGACATTGCGGATGTCCCGGCCGTCAATGGTAATCCGACCATCATTGACTTCATAAAAGCGCGTCAACAGGTTGATGATGGTCGTCTTGCCCGCACCTGTTGGACCCACCAGTGCAATGGTCTGTCCCGCTTTTGCCTCGAGAGAAATATTCTTGATAATCGGCTGATTGGGCAAATAGCCGAACGAAACGTCAGCGAAGCGAACTTCTCCTTTAACGGGAGCAGGCAGCGGGGCGTCTGACGCATCGTCCACCTCGGCAGGGGTATCTATGATTTCGAAGACGCGTTCTGCACCTGCCAGCGCAGCCTGGATGGCGTTATACATGTTCGCCAGTTGGCGCAACGGCTGAATAAAGTTCTGAGCATAAGCGATGAAGGTCGCGATCATGCCGACCGTCACAAGACTTTGCAAGGCCAGGTATCCGCCAAGGCCCACCAGCACAATCACAAAGAAATTACCCAGCACATTGGTGAGCGGCATAAGCATCAGAGCGTACGTATTGGCATACACACCCGCTTGATAAACCTTTTGATTGCTGGCACGGAAACGCTCGATGGCCAGGTCGCTGCGACGAAATGCCTTGACCACTCGCTGGCCGCTGATCGATTCCTCCATTACGCTGTTGATTTCACCCAATTCCTTTTGCAAATCACGGAATCCCTTGCGGGTGTAACGCGCTACGAATTGTGTAAACCAAAACATGATGGGGACAACCAGCACAGCTGACAGAGCCAACCAGACGTTCAATACAAACATAGCAATCACAATACCCACTAGCGAGAGCACACTTGCTACTAACGAAACAACATTTTGCGAGACAGCCTGGTTGATGGCATCGATATCATTCGTGAGCCGACTCATTAACTCACCCGCGGTATGTCTATCAAAGAAGGCAATAGACAGTTTTTGCAAGTGAGCGAAGAGATCACGGCGCAGACGGCGGAGCGCATCCTGTGAAATGCGCGCCATGATCCAACTGGAAGCGGCCTGAAATCCGTTATCGAACAGATATACGATTAAGAGCATGATCGCCAACCGTGACAGGCCATTGATTTGCCGCGTCGAGATATATCGATCAATGGCCCGACCAATTAAATAGGGTTCCAGTAGACCAAGCGAAATGTAGACCAAGACAAAGCTTAGTACCAACACGAGGGCAACTTTATAGGGGCTGAGATACATTGCCAGACGCATCAATGCCCGGCGGGCGTTGCCTGCTTTTTCAATTTTTCCGGGGCGCATTGCTCCACGGGCCAGCTGCGCCCGGACATCAGGAGTAGGACGATCATTAGAATTTTTGTTGCTCATACATCAGCCTCGACTTTTATGCCTTCCCCTAATTGCGAGGCATAAATTTCCTGATACACAGGGCTGGACTGCATCAACTCGCTGTGAGTTCCCTGCGCTACCATCTTTCCTTGGTCAACCACGACAATTTTATCGGCATGCAAAACAGTACTAATTCGTTGCGCTACAACAAAAACGGTACTATCTTGCATCCAATTTTTCATTGCCTCCTGGATTTTTGTTTCGGTCTCTACATCAACTGAACTTGTACTATCGTCGAGGACCAAAACAGAAGGCTTGAGCAGGAGCGCCCTGGCAATTGCGATGCGCTGTTTCTGTCCGCCTGAAAGATTCACGCCGCGCTCTTCAACGCGTGTATCATAGCCATCTGGGAGGTTCATAATAAAGTCATGTGCCTGTGCGGCTTTGGCTGCCTCAATAACATCTGCCTCCGTCGCCTGGGGATACCCATAGCGGATATTATCGAGCACTGTCCCAGAGAACAATACTGTCTCCTGCGGTACTACGCCTACTTCTGCCAGCAAATCACTTTGCTTCATCTGGCGGATGTCCACACCATTCCATGTGACCCTGCCAGACGTGACATCATAAAAGCGGGGAACTAAATCAATGATGGATGATTTGCCCGCTCCTGTTGCGCCCAGGATGGCCACCATCTGCCCCGGTTCGGCAACAAAATCTACGCCGTTCAAAACAAGTCCCGGATTGGTTCCGTTATAGTGAAAGTTCACTTTCTCGAATGCGATCCGCTTTCCGTGTCCCGGGGGCAGGCTCAATGGATCAGGAACATCCTGCACTTCGGGGACGGTATCAAGCACTTCATTGACGCGTTCTGCTGACGCCATAGCAGCCGCGACCACATTCGCCAGCATAACCATGATTCCCAGAGGGCCCATCGTGGTTTGAAGATAGTTGATGAAGGCCACGATCTGCCCCACAGAAACTCCTCCGCCAATAGACTGGATCCCGCCGGCCCAAATCACGATCACCATGCCGATGTTGATAAAGATACTCATCGCAGGAAACAGCGTGGCCATGAATCGCATCACACGTATATTGCGGTCCGTGAAATCTTCATTGGCCTCGGCAAATCTTTCATTTTCATGGTCCGCGCGTACGAAAGCCTTGACTAAACGAACTCCGGCAATATTTTCCTGCAGGACCGTATTGAGCCGATCCAGTTTCTTTTGGATAGTGAGGAATAACGGTCCCATGCGGGAGACAAAAAACACGATCACAAGGGCTGTTGCCAGTAACACAGGTAATATCATCAATGCCAGATGGCTATCTGTCACAAACATCAAAATTAGGCTTCCAATCATCAACAATGGGGCCCGCGTGCCTATCCTCAGCGAGACCTGGACCATACGTTGGAAGGCAGTTGTGTCGCTGGAAAGCCGCACCATCAACTGACCTGTGTTGATATGATCGAGATTTCCAAAGGAAAACGACTGGATCTTGAGAAAAAGCGCTTCACGTAGGTCGCGCGCCACGCTTTCCCCCACTTGAATGGAAAACAGGTTATTGGCAATTGCAAACAAGGTTTGCAAGGCAGAGATGGCAAGCATGACAATCGTTGTGTTTATTACCACCTGCACATTTCCACCATTAATGCCCTGATCGATAATGCGTTGAATCAGGCGCGGAAGGGATAAATCCATCAAGACCACAGCAATTAATAGCACCAGAGCAACCAGGCTCCTCCGCCAGTAGGGTTTCACAAAGTGTAATAATTTTTTAATATGATCCATAATTTCTACTCTATACTCACGTCTACCAGACGATTTCAGTCCAACATTTTTTTCAAGACTGTCATTACCTTTGCGATCGCTTGCAACTCGTCGGTGGTCAATGAACTCATCCGCTCTTGCATCCACTCACGCGTTTCCTGAAAAACGGTGTCCAACAAGTTGTTTCCTGCGTCTGTCAGGGTTAGTTCTACGAATCGTCGGTCCTGTGAACTGTGTATTCGCGTCAATAATCCCTTTTTCACGAGCACATCCACCGCCTGGCTAATCGCAGGTCGACTAATATTCTTGGCGGCTGCCAATTCGCTAATGGATCCTATTCCCCGTCGTACATGCCGCAGGATGTGAAACTGCTCCACGGAAATATCAAATTTCCTTGCGGCCTCTGCTCGAATATGAGTTCGGATCGTTCCCCAAAGCGGTGGTATGGTTTCCCAAAAACGGTCAATGGCCTGAAGTTGTAGGCGTTCGGTGACTGACATCATTTGCCTTTACAAAGTAGTTAATATTATTAATGATTAAGTATTGAAACTATTTTATTGATCTTTACCTAAAATGTCAAGTTGGTTTTTCTTAAAAACATGAGCACATAAGATTATTTAGATATTCAGATCAATAAAGCCACTGAATTACAGGCGTTAGAAAACAGCTTGTTATTAGATTCTTATAGTTACCGTGCTCAGTATCTACCTTATGGCAGCGGCAAATTCCCTGCATAGCCAGTAAGCTCAATATATCCATTCCCACCCACAGGCGCGTTATTACAACTGCCTTCGAAGTGTACTGCTCCCTCCCAATAGGTTATGGGTGGGAAGTTGATCTCCTGATCTGCCATCCATGGTTTGACTTTTAATAGACATTCAGGCTTGTGAATCTTGATTTCCCAGGAAGAGGGGTACACACCGTTTGTATAGGGACTACGCCATTCAGCAAGAACGGCAACATCAAAATCTGATTTATGAAGAGGCTGAGGAGTTCCGTCCGCAGCGATGAATGTACCACTGGCTGAATCTGAAACTTTCCCGCCGCGCTCGCGTAGTTGGAAAAGCATCAATGCAGGACCCTCCTCGAATTGCAGAGAAAACCAGTCCCAACCAATTTGACTTTCGTCCAGTACGCCTATACTGAATTCGTGGTCGTTCCAGGCCAGCCCATTCACCTCATACTGGACACCGTTCAACTGTACAGAACCATTGGCGCGAAGACGCGGTTGGCTGTAATAATAGGAAGCATTGCTTGTATTTTTGCCTTTGCGGCTGTAACCGTTCTCACCGTGCAAGACGATTCCCATCTCATCTGTCAGGGTCAGGTTGAGGGTGATTGCGCCTTGTTCAGCCTGTAACTGGTACACACCGGATGAGCGCTCAGTAATGTTCCAATCCTCAAGCCAGACGCGGTACGGTTCAGCTTGCGCGCCTGCCAGACCTGGACCGGGACGCGAATACCGTTGAAAGGCGTAAAAATGATCATTGCCAATGTCGCTCACAGCAAAGTGAGCAAAGTACACATCGCGACTTGACCATTTAGAATCACTGGAAAGCTCAGCTGTCGGAGGCAGCAATCCCACCCGGAAAATTGTCAACTCAAATCCAAAGTGACGTCCGTTCGGCGTCTGCAAGTTGCCGGTGTAATACCACCATTCGGTCCGAAAATCTGGATGGGCACCCAAGTCTGCAGGAAAGGTAAGCGGACGCGAACCATCGGCGGTAATGAAGCCGGGCTGCGTTGTCGGCGTGAAGAACGAGGGAGCGTTCACAATCGGAACCTGATCCTGGACCGATGGAGTAGCCGCTGGCGTACAAGAAAGCAGCAACAGCATCACAGAAAAGACACAAACGAATGGCACACGAGGTTTAGTAATAATCATTGAGGCATTATACGTTAGAGCAAAGACTTGCTTTGCACACCCCAGAACAAGACTTATGAAATGTTTACATGTGAAATGTTTACGTGTCCGGACTGATATTTCTCTAACATATGCAGAATACAATGGTTCTATGACGGCATTTCTCCGTTTCCATAACCTGAGCAAGTCCTATTCTGAGGGCGATGTACGCCGCGTTGTCTTGCAAAATGCCCATGCCGAATTCCAGTCCGGCGAGATCACTGCCATTCTGGGAAAAAGTGGCAGCGGCAAAAGTACTCTGCTCAATTTAATTAGTGGGATTGACTCGCCAGATAGCGGCCAAGTGTGGGTGGATGGTCAGGACTTGACCACCCTTTCTGAACGTGATCGCACCCTATTTCGGCGTGCTCGAATTGGCTTCGTCTTCCAATTCTTCAACTTGATTCCTACTTTGACGGTTGGCGAAAATGTTAGCCTTCCGTTGGAACTCAA
>DATFQC010000016.1:0-5449 GCA_035264425.1 Anaerolineales bacterium | reverse complement strand
ATTGACCAGCGGGAAGGTGTGTTCATTGACCCATCCATCCAGCGGTCGCTTTGGTCAAAGCTCTCACATTGTCCATGGCGAAATAGAGCATTGTGTAAAGGGAGGTGTATCTCACCCGATCGACGTATACCATTGAAGTCTCCTACGTTTTGTGATTCGTGCAAAGTCTCCAGACCATTTGATCAGCATTCATGACGGCTTTGCAAAGCACATGTTACATGAATACGGTAAAAAAACTCCTTTCAAAGCTATAAAGTTCCCTGTTTTTCTGTAAAACCTTACCAAAAAGAAAAGTGCAAATCTAACACATGAGGAGGAAGCATCCTCACACTCTATTCAGTTTCATTGGCGTGAATCTCAACTATAAGCACGTGGTTTTCTGGTATTAGGGATTCACCTAATTCTCAAAGTAATTCCCCCATTGTTATGTAAAGACGATGCTTTTATATTTGTGGGCGGGGTCGAAGAACGCTCAGGTGGACCATTGATGACTCTTTTCAGACCAACAATGCTTGCGTGACTTGGCTTACAGACCACAGGTTCTGTAAAGCGAAGCCTACAAATTTAGACCATCAAACCGATCAACATCACTGCTGATCGGTTTCGGTTATTCATGGTTAGGATTCAATAGCGGCTGTCTGAAGCCCCCGTCAGGGTGGTGAGAAAGCAGCATAGCAGGATTATGCTTGAACCATAAGCCTGCAGGCTGAATTCCAGATGAACGCCGAAAAAATAATATACAGAAATAGGATAGAGGTATGACAACCAAACACTTAAACCCAGATCTGCAAGATCATAATCCAGGAACACTGGATCTTGTCTGCTTTTCTCATTTGCGCTGGAACTTTGTGTATCAACGGCCACAGCACCTAATGAGTCGCTCCGCGCGCGAGCGAAGAGTATTTTACATAGAGGAACCGGAATGCTCTGATCTACCGGCCCACCTGGAAATGGAAAAGGATGGCTCCGACGTCATCGTAGTAAAGCCTTATGTGCCTTGCGGATTAAACGAAGAAGAAACGAATGCCGCCATGCAAAAGCTGGTGGATCAATTTTTTGCAGACGAAATTGATGAGTATATTCTCTGGTGTTACACACCCATGGCGCTCAATTTTTCCCGACATCTCCAACCAGCGCTGACAATCTATGACTGCATGGACGAACTCTCCTTGTTTCAGGGTGCGCCGGCCAAACTACAGGAACTGGAAAAGGAGCTTTTAGAACGGGCTGACCTGGTCTTCACCGGCGGCCAGATGCTCTATGAAGAGAAGCGCAAGGGACATGACAATGTGTATCTGTTCCCAAGCAGCATTGATGCTCCTCATTTTGAACAGGCCCGCAAAAAGCAGGCTGACCCTGCCGATCAGATCGATATCCCATACCCGCGCCTGGGCTTTTTCGGTGTAATTGATGAACGAATGGATATGGAGTTACTGGGTGAGTTAGCCCAGGCAAGACCGGACTGGCACCTGGTGATGCTGGGTCCGGTGGTCAAGGTTAACCCTGAAAGCCTGCCAAAATTCCCCAACATCCACTACCTGGGGATGAAAACGTACGATCAGCTTCCAAAATACCTTGCCAATTGGGATGTTACCTTGCTGCCGTTTGCATTGAATGACTCAACCCGCTTTATCAGCCCAACAAAAATCCCCGAATACCTGGCCGGGGGAAAGCCCGTGGTTTCCACGCCCATTCGGGATGTTGTTAATCCTTATGGCAGGCAAAAGTTGGTATCGATTGCTGCGACGGCTGGTGAGTTTGTCCAAGCGATTGAAACGATTCTCCAGATGAAAAAGGAAGACACAGCCAGTTGGTTGACCAAGGTTGATCAACAGCTCTCCCAAAATTCCTGGAACTATACCTGGAAAAGGATGATGACGTTGATCGAATCCAGTCTGGCTTCGAAAGAGCAGAATAAAAAGGATGAAAAAGTTATCAAACAACTTGAGGCAAGCATTCCCAGCATTGCTGTCAACCTGGATTTAGGCAACATAAGAGACAATGGATACAAATCAGGAAAAGTTCAGTCATTTGACTATTTGATCGTCGGAGCTGGTTTTGCTGGTAGCGTGCTGGCTGAACGGCTGGCAGTGGGTTCTGGAAAAAAGGTCCTGATTATCGACCGGCGTCCTCATATCGGCGGAAATGCTTATGATACTTACGACTCAGAGGGCATCCTGATCCACAAATATGGGCCTCACATTTTCCATACCAATTCACACGAAGTCTTTAATTATCTCTCGAAGTTCACGGAGTGGCGTCCCTACGAACATCGGGTATTGGCCAGCGTGGATGGACAACTGCTGCCATTACCGATTAACCTGGATACGATTAATCAAATGTATGGTCTCCACCTCAGTGCTTTTGAATTGGAAGATTTCTTCAAACGTATGGCCGAACCGCGTGAAAAAATTGTCACCTCCGAAGATGTGGTTGTAAGCAAAGTAGGGCGGGAACTCTATGAAAAATTCTTCCGCAATTACACCCGCAAGCAGTGGGGTTGTGATCCGTCGGAGCTGGATTCATCTGTTACCTCACGTGTACCGATCCGCTATAACCGTGATAACCGCTACTTCAGCGACACCTATCAGGTCATGCCGCGTCACGGGTATACGCGCTTATTTGAACAAATGTTGGATCATCCCAATATTAAGGTCATGCTCAACACTGACTATCAGGAAATTATGGATATGATCTCGTACCGGGAACTGATCTTTACCGGACCAGTAGATGAGTACTTCGGCTTTATTTATGGCAAGCTCCCCTACCGTTCCCTTCAGTTCCAGTTCCAAACCCTGAATGAAGAACAGCACCAGCCAGTCGCTGTAATTAATTACCCCAATGAGTATCCCTACACACGCGTCACGGAGTTCAAACATCTGACCGGGCAGAACCATCAGAAGACCACCCTGGTTTACGAATATCCTACCATGAATGGTGATCCTTACTATCCCATTCCACGGGCGGAGAATGCCCAGTTGTACGCACGCTACCAGGCGCTGGCGGCCGAGAAACGAGGAGTTTATTTTGCAGGTCGCCTGGCGACTTATAAGTACTACAACATGGATCAGGTTGTGGCTCAGGCGCTTACGCTCTACGCCAAAATCCAGAAGCTTGAGCGCACCCAGGCAACTTCCCAACACACCCTGCATTACGTTACGGCAAAATTGCCAGAAACAGACCGCAGAAATAATCGTGGGTAGTTCGTATGATTGAAGTTGAGAAGCAGGGCTCTTTGCCTACCCCTTTAGAAATATGGGGCGGGATTGAATGCACGGTGAATCGGGTGGGCGAACGTTTTTATGACCAGCTTGTTTGGAATGGTCATCATTCCCGACCGGAAGACCTGACTCGTTTTGCCAAGCTGGGAATACGGGCGATCCGCTACCCGGTGCTGTGGGAACGGACCGCTCCAGACGGGCCGCAAAGCGCATCCTGGCACTGGTCTGATGACCAACTCTATCTCTTACGCCTGTTAAACGTTCAGCCGATTGTTGGCTTGTTGCATCATGGCAGTGGTCCTTACTACACCAACCTGCTCGACCCTGCCTTCCCCCAAAAACTGGCAGAATACGCGCGCCGGGTCGCGGCGCGCTATCCCTGGGTGACTACCTATACCCCTATCAATGAGCCCTTAACTACAGCCCGCTTTAGCGGGCTGTACGGTCACTGGTATCCCCATTTGAAAGATCCTCAATCCTTTGTGCGAATGCTGATCAACCAGATTCGAGGCACGCAGCAGGCCATGCAGGCAATCCGTGAGATTAACCCGGCTGCACAACTGGTGCAAACAGAAGACATTGGGAAGGTATACAGCACCGAGAACCTGGAATATCAGGCGCGCCATGAAAACGAGCGACGCTGGCTGACATTTGACTTACTCGCTGGACGGGTTGATCAGCAGCATCCGCTTTTCCATTACCTTACCTGGCTCGGGATTACAGCGCAGGAACTGGAAGAGATCCAACGTGATGCAACGCCACCAGATATCCTGGGGATCAACTATTACGTGACGAGCGAGCGCTACCTGGACGACCGGATCGATCTTTTTCCTGCCTCGATGCATGGCGGCAATGAACTGCATACGTATGTAGATTTGGAAGCAGTGCGAGTGTGCATGGATCAATCAGCGGGTCATGCCGGGATTTTGCAGGAGGCCTGGGAGCGCTACCAACTTCCCCTCGCGTTGACTGAAGTTCATTTGAGAGGGCACCGTGAGCAGCAACTGCGCTGGTGGGTCGAGGCATGGAGGACCGCTCACGCGTCACGGCAGCATGGGGTAGATATCCGTGCCATCACCGCCTGGGCTCTACTGGGTAATTTCAATTGGGACAACCTGGTTACTCAGGATAATTCATTTTATGAAAGCGGTGCATTTGATATCCGATCTTCCCATCCCCGCCCCACTCTCCTGGCCCGCGCCATTGAATCCGTAGCGAAAAAAGGCTCTTTTGATCACCCCGCCCTGAATGCTCCGGGCTGGTGGCAAAGCGAGCTGCGGCTGTTCCATCCCGTGGAATGCCATAATAGCCCGGCCTCTGATACATCAGCTCTGTCTTGGCACAGACCCAACGGCGCCCCGCGCCCGGTCCTGATTACCGGAGCGAATGGCACCCTGGGCAGAGCCTTCCAGCGAATCTGTGAGAGCAGGAACATTCCTTTTGTGGCGGTTTCTCATGGTCAGCTTGATATTGCCAGCGAAGAAAATGTCGCACAGGTATTGACCGAAGCGCGTCCCTGGGCAGTGATCAATACTGCTGGATATGTGCGGGTGGATGAAGCTGAACGTAATTCAGAAGCCTGCCGGCTCGCAAACACTATCGGACCGGCTGTATTAGCTCAACTCTGCGCCTCTCAGGGGACTGCTCTGCTCTCCTTCTCGTCTGACCTGGTGTTCAGTGGAGCACAGTCCAGCCCTTATCTTGAAAGTAATACTCCGGACCCGCTTAATACGTATGGCGTCAGCAAGGCCGAGGGAGAGGCTCGGATTCTGGAAGCGAATCCCCAGGGGGTAATTATTCGGAGCGGCGCTTTCTTTAGTCCATGGGATTCTGTCAACTTTCTGATGCAGGTCAGTCAGTCCGTTTCTGCGCAGCAGGAGTTTATAGCGGCTAACGATGTGCTGATTTCCCCAACCTATGTCCCGGAGTTGGTTCATGCCTGTCTGGACTTATTGATTGATGGTGAACGAGGAATCTGGCATTTGACCAACCAGGGAGAAGTGTCCTGGTTTGATTTTGCCAACCAGTTTATCCGTACTGCCGGGCTACGTGACACGTATTTACGTAGTGCTCCCCTGGAGCATCTCCCTCTGGTTGCCAAGCGCCCGCGCTACAGCGTCTTGAGCAGTGAGCGCGGGCTGCTCCTATCCGACTTACAGGATGCCATCTACCGCTTTGTCCAGGCAGCTGAGAAGGGTACGGCTGCTACTCCGGCAAACATCCATCAG
>DATFQC010000015.1:0-5823 GCA_035264425.1 Anaerolineales bacterium | reverse complement strand
TGATTCTTCCCTGGAAAAAGTAAATGATGTCAAACTGAGTCAGTCCTTTTTGGGGAGAATGTTTGGATATGGCGATATTGAAATCCTGACAGCCAGCGAACTAGGCGTGAATCTCTTCCATGAGATCAATGACCCTGTGGGATTTAAAACAGCCATGCTGAATGCCAAAGAGCGCCTGGGCTTCGATAATGAAGCTGGTCATGAAGGTCATGCCGGTGCCGACATACCATCCCTGATCGCAAGGTTGGATGATTTGCGCAAAAAAGGAATACTTTCCGAAGGGGAATTCCAACAGAAAAAGGCGGAACTACTGGCAAAGATGTAGCTCTTCTTTACTAAAACGAACTGCGAAGGGCGCGAAGACCGCAAAGAAAAAGCAGCTTTGCGCTCTTTGAGTTAAAAGCCTTTGTGTTCCTCACCTGCACTGCGCGCAGGCGCAAGTGTAGTGCCCCTTGTGTTTACTGCTCTGCAGTACTGTGTAAAACTCGGTTATACTTTCGTCGCTTACGTGGTACTGTGCTGGGTCTTAATTCTGATAAGCCACAACCTGTTTGCAATAAATTCCATGTATAAAAGAAATTGTTTCCAGAAAGCAGTATGACAGACCACATTCGAAATTTTTGTATTATTGCCCATGTCGATCATGGCAAATCGACGCTTGCCGATCGCTTGCTGCAACTGACAGGCACGATCTCCGAGCGCGAGATGTCCGAGCAAATGCTCGACACGATGGATCTCGAACGCGAAAAAGGTGTCACGATCAAGGCCTCCGCGGTCCGCATGTATTACACGGCGAAGGACAATCAAAAGTACGAGATCAATCTTATCGACACGCCCGGGCATGTGGATTTTGGCTACGAGGTCAGCCGCGCCCTCAAGGCGTGTGAAGGCGCGGTGCTGGTAGTGGATGCAACTCAGGGCATCGAAGCGCAAACTCTTGCGAATCTTTACCAGGCGCTGGATGCGGACCTTGTGATCATCCCGGTCATCAACAAGATTGACCTGCCCTCGGCTCGACCGGACGAAGTGGCAGAGGACGTCGGCAGCCTGCTTGGGATCGAGCCAACAGATGTCATTCAGATCTCCGCCAAAGAAGGCCTCAATGTAGAACAAATCCTCGAGGCCATTGTCACGCGCGTGCCCCCGCCCAAAGATGCCGATGCGGCGTCGTTGCGCGCTCTCATTTTCGATTCTCATTATGATGCCTATAAAGGTGTGATTGCGTACGTGCGCGTGGTGGAAGGCTCTCTCAAATCGACGGACATTCTGCGGATGTTTGCAACGAAAGTGGACATGCGTCCCGTGGAAATCGGTATTTTCGCACCGGGCATGAAACCTGTTAAGGCTCTGGGATCAGGCGAAGTCGGCTACATCGCGACTGGCTTTAAGACCGTCCATGAATGCCGGGTGGGTGACACGATCACAAGCGCCGCGAATCCCGCCTCGGAGCCTCTGCCCGGATATCGTAATCCCAAGCCGATGGTCTTCGCTGGAATTTACCCCGTGGATGCAGATGATTACAGCGATCTGCGCGAAGGGTTGGATAAATTGCAGCTCAACGACGCCTCGCTCACGTTCCAGCCGGAAACATCCCAGGCATTAGGCTTCGGATTCCGGGCTGGCTTTCTCGGACTCTTCCATATGGAGATCATCCAGGAACGGATCGAGCGCGAATACGACCTCGACGTCCTTTTTACCGCGCCATCTGTGGAATATGAAGTCGTGATGTATGATGGCGAAATCCTTCCCATTGATTCACCCGCTGCACTCCCCGATGAAAGCAAGATTACTGAAATCCGCGAACCCTGGATGACCATCGAGATCATCACGCCCACCGATTATTACGGTCCGATTATGGAACTGGTCACCAAGCGGCGCGGGATCTTCAAACAACAGGAATATCCCGCTCCTCACCGCGTCCAGCTCGATTTTGAAATTCCTCTTTCAGAAATCATCATTGATTTCTTTGATGATCTAAAGTCACGTACCAAAGGTTATGCTTCGCTGGATTATCAATTCCTTGAGTATCGCCCGGATGTGCTCCAGAAACTGGAGATTCTGGTTAACGGCGAACCGGTGGATGCGCTCGCCACTATCGTCCATGAAAAGGATGCCTACCACAAGGGTCAGCGTCTCATTACCAAGCTCAAGGAGTTGATCCCGCGTCAATTATTCGACGTTGCCATTCAGGCTGCCGGCGGCGGACGCGTGATCTCGCGCGCCAATGTCAAAGCGACGCGTAAGGACGTTCTGGCAAAATGCTACGGTGGGGATATCACCCGCAAAAAGAAACTGCTCGAGAAACAAAAGAAGGGTAAGAAACGTTTGAAGATGGTCGGGAATGTAGAAATCCCCCAGGATGCGTTCATGGCGGTTTTGAAATTAGACGAGGAATAATTCTTAAACACAAAGGACTCTAAGGACACAAAGAAAACTAAGGAAATTTCTAAACACTTGACATCGTACCTTAGTGACCTTGGTGTCCTTCGTGGTTAAAAACATGAAAGATGTAAAACGCTGGCTGCCCGGTGCAATCATCAGTATTCTTTTGATTGCTGCCATCCTCTATTTTGTCGATCTGCGCGCCATGCTGGACGCCATCCGCCACGCCAATTATGGTTTACTGGCAATTGCTCTTGCCATTGGCTTTCTCTGGATGGTTATACGCGCCGTTGTCTGGCGGACACTTTTACGCAACCGTGCCTCTTACCAGGCTGTTTTTTGGACGATTGGTGAGGGGTATCTGCTCAACAACTTTCTGCCGTTCCGGCTCGGGGAAATCGGACGCGCGTTCCTGCTCAGTCGCAAATCGGATATGCAGTTCATGGAAATCTTGCCCACCATTGTTATCGAACGTTTCATGGATCTGGGCTATTCTGCGATCATTCTCCTGGCGGCCTTACCCTTCGTTGTCAGCGCGGGAGGTGCGGAACGGATTGGCGTTATCGTCGGAATTATCGTATTGATTGGTTTCGTAATACTTTATTTTCTGGCTCGTTACAATCAGTGGGCGCTGGGTCTTTTCCATAAATTGAGTGCGCGCTGGCCCACCCTGCAGCGTAGCGGTGGAAATTTCCTGGAATCTTTTTTCATCGGTCTTGGTGTATTGAATGATGGCTGGTTGTTTATCCGCTTTCTTTTTTGGATGACGGTCAATTGGGGGGTTGCCATCGTATCGTATTATTTGATCATCCGCGCATTTTTTCCGCAGGCGCAGGTGGTTTGGGGAATGTTTGGATTAGGGGCGGCAGCTTTCGGGGGCGCGATCCCTTCTTTACCGGGAGCCGTTGGCACCTTCGAAGGAGCGTTCGGTGGCGCTGTCACCCTGCTCACAGGTAATCAATCCACCGCGCTGGCGGTTGCATTGACAGGTCGCTTGTACAACTACATTAACAGTGGTGTGATCGGTGGTATCGGTCTTTTGCGAGAAGGCCAGACATTGTCTGGAATTTATGGGCAATTAAAGAATTTTAGGTCAAAGGCTGGCGAAGAGAATAGTAAATAACTTATGTTACCTCTTTATGATACGGTCCGTTCGCACAAGTTTCCCCTGATTAATCTTGTCTTGATCGTCAGTAACATTCTTGCATTTTTATATGAACAACAATTAAGTCCGACGGTGTTGGAACGTTTTATTTTTACCTGGGGATTGGTGCCGGCTCATTTAATCAGCAACCCCTCAGCGACCTGGATCACAATCTTTACAGCCATGTTCTTACACGGAAGCTGGGTTCACCTGTTAGGCAACATGTGGTTCCTGTATATCTTTGGAGATAATATAGAAGCCCGTCTGGGTGGTGTTCGTTATCTTATCTTTTATTTGTTAAGCGGAGTGGCGGCCGCGTTTTTACAGACCTATGTTCAGCCAGCCAGCCAGGTCCCTGCTATTGGAGCCAGCGGCGCGATCGCAGGGGTGCTTGGTGCCTATTTGATATCATTTCCTCGCTCGCGGGTTGCAAGTCTGGTGCCCATTCTGTTTATTTTTACGATCGTGGAAATTCCTGCTGTAATTTTCCTGGCCTTTTGGTTCATCATCCAAATCTATTCAGGGTTATTTGTGATGCAGGGAGCCAATGCTGCGGGCATTGCATGGTGGGCGCATGTGGGCGGCTTTGTGTTTGGTCTCATCATGGTTTCCTTCTTTGCAATAAGACCCGCATATCGAAATTGGTATCAGGAGTAACTAGCGTGCGCAATTATTTCATTACCGGCGGGGCCGGGTTTATCGGATCGAACTACGTCCACAGGTTGGTTCAGCGCGGCGACAAAGTGACTGTCTATGACAATTTATCACGCGCGGGGGCTCCCCGCAATGTTGCCTGGCTGCAGGAAACTCTCGGGAAAGATGCCTTCAAGCTGGTCGTAGGAGATCTGCGAGATGCTGATCTTTTAGCGGAATCTGCTAAAGAAGCGGATGTGATCGTCCACTTGGCGGCACAGGTGGCGGTCACAACCTCCGTAACCAACCCAAGGGAAGATTTCGAAGCCAACGCGCTGGGAACATTCAATGCGCTCGAGGCCGCGCGCCTGTCGGAGAAGGATCCAATTTTTGTTTATTCATCCACGAACAAAGTTTATGGGGGTATGGATGATGTGGAAATTATCGAAGAAGCTACGCGCTGGCGTTACAAAGATCTGGTCGAGGGCTGTTCCGAAACACAACCACTGGATTTTCATTCTCCCTATGGCTGTTCCAAGGGGACAGGGGATCAATACGTCCGTGATTACGCGCGCATTTACGGGTTGCGCTCTGTTGTCTTTCGTCAAAGTTGCATCTATGGGCCGCGTCAATTTGGTGTGGAAGATCAGGGCTGGCTAGCCTGGATGACGATCGCAGCTGTGACAGGAAAGCAAATCACGATCTACGGTGATGGAAAACAGGTGCGCGACATCCTGCACGTCAACGACTTGTTAAATGCTTATGATGCCGCGATTGAGAAAATAGACCGTGTCAAAGGCGAGGTCTATAACATGGGTGGGGGACCGCACAACATCCTGGCAGTCTGGGAGGAATTCGGTCCCATCCTTGAACGGTTGCTCGGAAAGAAAATTGAGGTCGCGCGCGCAGATTGGCGTCCCGGCGATCAGCGCGTTTTTTATGCGGACTTCAGCAAAGCCAAACGTGAACTGGGCTGGGAACCGAAAATCGATCTTGAAGAGGGCATTGAAATGTTGTTCGATTGGGTCAAAGCAAACAAGGAATTGTTTTAACGCCGGTTGTAAAACGCAGAAAAATGAACGCGCCCAGCAGATCGAAAAATAGATCCATGACCTATCTTGAAAACCGCCTACCCATACGTTCCAAGGAGTAAGTCGGAACATACAAATGAAAATTCTCACAGTACTCACCTATTATCGGCCGCATACGTCGGGTCTCACTATCTATGCGGAGCGCCTGGCACGCGCGTTTGTCAGACGCGGACATCAGGTCACGGTGATGACCACCCAATATGATTCATCTTTGATGCTTGAAGAGAATATAGATGGGGTGAAGATCGTCCGCGTGCCGGTCGCGGCGCGGATCAGCAAAGGAGTGATTGCCCCAACTATTGGTTTGGTTGCGACAAAACTTGTCGCGCAGCATGATGTAGTCCAGTTGCATCTGCCCCAATTCGACGCGCCTGGCATTGCGTTGCGCGGTCGTCTCCTTCGAAAACCGGCAGTCCTTACGTATCACTGCGACTTATTACTGCCGCCGGGTTTTTTCAACCGATTTGTGAATGCAGTTGTGGATTTCCAAAACAACATGGCGGGGATGTTGGCGAATCATGTCGTCACTTACACACAGGACTATGCAGATCACTCGCCTTATCTTTCGCGCTA
>DATFQC010000014.1:0-6748 GCA_035264425.1 Anaerolineales bacterium | reverse complement strand
TACAAAAAGCGACAAGTTTGGAAAGCGCTTTTGAGAAACATACCTGTTGTATATCTCCTGCTTCTTCCTTGATTTGGTTTTCTGCTGATTCCAATATCCAATATTACAGGCTTCACTTTGTCCAAACTTTTGTCCAACGGTCAGTAAAACAAATTAATTATGCGCGAATGGCATCTATGCACGCCTGCGCCGTTGCTGTGATCTGATCAAACGCCTCAGCTGCTATCAGTTTGTTGGACACCAGATTTCCTCCAATACCGACCGCCACGGCACCGGCAGAAAGATAATCACGGGCATTCTCTGGGCCCACTCCGCCGGTCGGTACCAATTGGAGGAAAGGCAAAGGCGCCAGCACATCTTTGATGAATTTGGGTCCGCCCAACCGCGCCGGAAATACTTTGACCAACTCCGCTCCAGCCTCATAAGCTTCCAGTAATTCAGTCGGTGTGAAGCCCCCAGCCAGGACCAGAGTTTGTCGCTTCACGCAGGTCGCGATCACTTGCCGAAGCACCGCGGGTGTTACCGCAAATTGAGCGCCCGCGTCGATAGCTGCATCAGCATCCTCAGCCTTCAATACGGTTCCCACGCCGACACAAACAGCATCACCCATCGTCTTGCGAGTTGCAGAGACAGCCTCAATAGCGCCCTGACCTGTGAGCGTAAATTCCATGACCGTGATCCCCCCAGCCACAAGCGCCCGCGCAACATCGACTGCGCGGGTGTAATCATCTAACCGGACGACTGCGATAATCTTTTTGGAAAGGATTTGTTCAATTACGGACATAAAGCTTTCTCCTAACGCGCGACGTCGAGCCGCTCTGCGGCCAGTACCGCATTCATCTCCGCGCGGGAAGACAACACACGGTCTCCAAATTGCGATAATGCAATGGCAGCCAGGGCGATCCCGCGCCGCAATCCCTCTCGGAATGCGGACAAATCGGCCCGGGGTTCATTAGCGGATAAGTAACCATCTAGCACGCCGGCGGCAAATGCATCACCACTACCAATACGATCTACAATCTGGACTGGTAACGCAGCTTGCGTGACAAACTCACCGTTGCACAGTAACGACGCGCCGTTCTCTCCAAAGGTACAGAAAAGCGCCCCTGCCTGGGTAAGTGCTTTTAATTTCATCATCAATTCCTGCGGCTCGCCGTGACAGCCAAACAGCGCCGCGGCATCGGCACCTTTACAAAACAGGATATCCGCGTCCTTGATCAAAGGGCGCAATTTTTCTCCCGCGATATCGGCAGACCACAACTTGGCGCGATAGTTCACATCGAAGCTCACTACAACACCCGCGGCATGGGCACGCTGAACCGCTTCCATCAATAGCTCATAACAACCTTCGCTCAGAGCCGCGGTGATCCCCGTGAGATGCAACACACGCGTATCCAAAAGGTAGTCCCAATTTACATCCGCCGCCGTCATATGAGAAGCCGCCGAGTTCGAGCGGTCATAGATGACTTGAGTAGAACGGGGTGGTGTGGCGTATTCGATAAAGTAAGTGCCTAGACGCTCGTCTGGAACGCGCTTCACTGCAGAGATATCAACTCCATCAGATCGCAATGCCCGTAAAATAGTATTGCTTAAGGCATGATCTGGCATCCGGCTGACCCAGCCTACGCGCCAGCCAAGCCGTGCCAATGCGACACTGACATTGCTTTCCGCCCCTGCCAGTTCCATATCTAACATGCGGGTGTCATCGAGTCGTCTACCTGCGGGTACACTGAGGCGCAACATAGATTCGCCGAGGCTGACAAAATCAAATCGAGGCGTAAAGGTTGATTGGCTCATTGATTTACACAAATTGAATACATGAAGCTCCGGGCATACTCGCGCGCGCAACTGGATCGCCCAACGATTCTGTTCCTTCAAGAATTGGCAGGACGCATACTTCATTGCTGTTTTGATTTGCCACGAGCATGAACTGTTCGCCAGGGGCGAGCACAAAATTCCGGGGCCAGTTTCCACCGCATGTCGGAATGGCAACTAACATCAGACTGCCGTCTTCACCGACATCGTACACCGCGATGCTGTTCTGACCACGATTGGAAACGTATACGCGCTTGCCCGAAGCTGATACATGAATATCAGCGACAAGATTCTCTGGAGAGTTGGTGTGGACAGTAGAAAGGCTTTGTCTTTCGTACAACGCACCGATTGCATGATCGTAATCATATTGCGTAACTGTGCTGTCGAGTTCGTTTGCCGCATATATCCACTTGCCATTCGGATGGAAGGCGAGATGCCGTGGTCCCGCGCCAGGTCGCGAGTTTACAGAAGAATAAGGTAAAAGTTTGCCTGTTGATATCTCAAATTGGTAAATGACGAGTTGATCAATTCCGAGGTCAGCAATGATGGCAAAGCGATTATCCGGTGTGAAGATGGAGGAGTGGGTATGTGGAGCTTCCTGGCGTGCCGCGTTTGGTCCCTTGCCATGATGCTTAACAAAATCCGTCATCTGGCCGATTGAGCCATCTTCATGAAGAGGATAAATTCCTGCATTGCCAGTGCCATAATTTGTGACAAGCAACCATTGTCCTGTCCTGTCGAGTTGCAAATGACAGGGCCAATCGCCAGACGTGGTTTGATGATTAAGAAGTTGGATGTTGAGCGGTTCACGCTCAAGATGAAATCCCCATACCTCCCCTAACGTGCCATGGCTGCCTTGTCCCGTTTCACTGACAGCATATACCCATTGCTTGTTGGGATGTACAACTAGGAAGGATGGAGTGTTGATCCCTGTGAAGGATCCACTGGCTGTTAGCTCTCCTGTGGATTCGCTGAAGAGGAAGGCTTGTATGCCCGGTTGCTCAGCGGTTGAATATCCACTAGCAAGGATCAGGGTTTGATTAGTCGATGTCATCATGATTCACCAATTTTGTACAGCGCCATCGCGCCGCCGCCAATGGGGTGCCTCCCAGAAATTCCACGTTTGAGATCCTGCCAGTTTTTCATCGAGGTCGATGCCCAAACCGGGTGCTGTGGGTACCGGGAATGAGGTGCCTTCAAGGCGCGGCTGCACAGGAAAGAGCGCATCCGCGTCGTTGACACCCGATTCTCCATAATAAAGATTTTCGGTCTGCGTCACGCGTACTTCCAGCCAGGCAAAATTGGCCACAGCAGCCGCCAGATGAATTGTCGCAGCGGTACAGACCGGACCGAGTGGGTTGTGCGGCATCAGGTCGATGTAATGCGCTTCTGCCCATCCGGCTACTTTCATCGCCTCAGTAAATCCGCCTACGTTACAAATATCGACCCGGGCGAAATCGGTGAGATGCCCTTCGATGAAGGGCAGGAACTGCCATTTGCTGGCGAATTCTTCGCCTACAGCAAACGGCACATCGGTTAACTTCCGCAGAGCCTCGTAGGCTTGCGGACTTTCATCGCGGATCGGCTCTTCGATAAAGTCAAGGGTTCCCATTGGCATGCGCTGGCAGAACGATGCCGTCTCGGCAATGCTAAGACGGTGATGATAATCAATGCCCATGACAAAATCACTGCCGCATTCTTCGCGCACTTTTGTCAGCCATTTGGCTGTATAAGATATGCTCTCCCGCGGCTCGAAGATATCCGACTCTCCTGTAAAGCCACCTTGATGATCAAGCATCATCGGTCCGGTGCGGATAACACGCCATCCATGCGTCATCAACAATTTGATATCCTCTATCAAGGCCGGACCCGCGCCGGTTGCCGTTGCGAAACAGGGAACCACATCCCTTTGTTTTCCCCCAAGCAATTGATAGACCGGAACGTTGAGTGCTTTTCCGGCAATATCATACAGCGCAATGTCAATGGCGCTTTGGGCTGCGAGCAGGACACGTCCCCCTTCGAAATACTGGCTGCGGTAAAGCTCCTGCCATATCCGCCCAATTTGCATGGGATCCTTGCCGATCAGGAATTCGCGGAAATGCTTCAGCGCCCCAATGACTGCCAGCTCACGACCACTCAGGCCTGATTCGCCAAGGCCGTAGATTCCTTCATCTGTTTCAATTTTAACGACAAGTTGATTGCGGCTCCCTACCCAGACAGCCAGTGGCTTGATATCGGTAATTTTCATCGATCAATTCTCCTGATGTTTCCAACCGAGCAATCGCTTGGCTTTGACGCAATTAAAGAAGCCCGTGTGGCTTGAAAGGTCCCCTCGAATCTCAACCTGCGGATAATGCTGGCGGGTAAGTTCCGAAGATGGTTGCACTGACGCTGTATGCGGCGCGACAATATAAAAAACCTCATGGCCGGTGAAATCCGCCGAGATGGAAAGCATCATGGCGCGGCTTGCTTCGTCAAGAAGCGTGTAAGCCCAGAGATGGCGTATGGAGAGCTCTTCCAGTTTCGCCGTATTCTCAACGGCCTGATCACGAGAATCCAGCAGCCAGTGGAGTCGCAGGCTCGCGATTTTCATCCACTGATAACGACGCGCAAACGCGTCGGCTTGTTGCTCGAGTACCCACTTGGAAAGACTGTAAGGGTCTTCTGCGTAGGTGGGGTGCTGTTCATCTAATGGAAAGTAATCATATTTAGGAGAACGACTGAACGCGCCTCCAATCGCATTGATGGATGATGCGAGACATACACGCTTAATTCCAAGGCTTGAGGCTGCGCTTAACGCGTTATAACTGCTGATGGTGTTGTCTGCATATACCACTGGGTCAGGATAGTTAAGCGGCGCGCGAATGGCGGCCAGATGAATGAGGGCATCGCAGCCGCGAATGCTTGCGATGAGTTGGCCGAAATCACGTGTATCCGCGATCAAATAATCAACGCCTTGCCTATGGGCGGTAGGGATAGTTCGGTCCAGGCTGACAACGGTGTGGCCGTGCTCTAATAAATAGGGAATTAGGCTGCGGCCCATATCGCCACTACCGCCGGTAACTGCAATTCTCATGTGTTTTGCTTTGCTTCTTTGCGCGCTTGGGAGGCCAGCACTTCATCCAACATGGAGTTCATGTGGCCCTGCATCAATAACCGGGCCTGTGATGCATTGCGTAATCTTAATGCCTCAGCGATCAATGCATGATAACGCAAGGCGCGCAATACAGCGTTCGGATCCAATAAAATCGCCCGACGACTCTCCAGGAACAGATCACTAACGCCTTCCATGGTCTGATATAGGATAGGGTTGCGTGCAGCCTTTGCGATCTGGCGATGGAACAAGACATCCAATTCGGCAAAATCATTACCATGCTTCTGTTCCTCTTCCATTTTGCTTACCAGCCCATCGATCTCCATCAACTCTTCGTATGTACCGCGCTCGGCAGCCAGGGACGCAAGCTCTGGTTCCAGGATGCGACGCGTTTCGGCCAGCGCAAGGAGGAGACCATCGCCCACATTTTGAAAATGGCTTGATAACCCAGTCGATGGCCGCGCTCCTGTGACGTAAACACCGCTCCCATGCTCGATCTTGATCATGCCAATGGATTGCAATGAGCGCAAGGCCTCACGGATAGTGCCTGTGCCAACCTGCAACTCTTTTGCCAGTTGCGTGATGCTGGGTATTCGATCTCCTGGCAACCAATCTCCCTGACGGATGCGCTGCTGCAATTCTTCAAAGATGTTATGGTACACACGGCGCCCGCGAACAGCGGCCTTGTCTGAATTTACAGAGGCTGTTAATTTTGCGTCCATCTCAGTCATGGGTGATCCAGTGGAGTGAAATTGTTCTTATTCAAAGGTAAGTTCCCATATCGCGCCGTTGCCGCCATACTCCAACACATACAACCGATTCTCGATCAATACCGCGTCGATGGGGTTTTGGAAGCCGCGCGCAATCTCTGTAGTACTAACTTCATAATTGTCACCAGTCTTGGTCAGTTGTAAGTGGAGCAAGTCTTGGCCCTGATAGCTCAAGGTGCCGCCCGCGGCTCCCCAACTCAAAAGAAAGGCGCTGAAAGTATCCCCTTCGCTACGCCACTGAGCTGGCATTTCTGGTTCCGTGGCAAACACCAGGCCCAACGGCGAGATATGCGGGGTAAAAGTGGAGAGAGTCTTTCCCTGTTTGCCAGCATCATATTCCTGACCATCGTCCTCGCGATATATCATGGCATCCGGGCCCAAGTTAACGACCGGATCAGTGAATGTGCCGGGTGGTTGTGGAAAACCTGGATCGTTATGATAGAAACCATGGTCTACTGCCCAAAAGCCTGATTGCAGATGCAAGTCTTTGGTTGGGTCGTAATCTGGGAAGCGCTGCGGATTATCGTGGGTACCAAAGCGCCATGGAAAACCATAATGCAGTCCTTCGCGAATCCAATTCAATTCATCCGGATAATCAGCATCCGGGCCATTATCTATCGCAAACAGGTCGCCGTTGGGCGCAAACGCCATGTCGAAGGCGTTGCGCGTGCCGCGGGCCAAAATCAATCCCTGTGCAGCCAGAGCTTCCTCGTCATTCGGCAAAACCAGTTCGGTGGCGCGGGTGGGAATGCGCAGAATCCTGGCGGTGAGGGCCACATCGCGTGTATCCGGGAAAGCGCCCGCGTTGTCCTCCACTTCACCATGATCGGTCCGCGAGCCGCCATTGATGTAGACCCATTTACCATCCAGGCTGACAATGATGCCGTTGTACAAGTGGTCGAAATATGTATCACTCAAAGGATAGGGCTCGGAAGAGGCCAGCGTCTCCCAGGTAAATCGTCCCTGGTCATTCGGCACGCCTTTGCGAACCACCACCTGAGTCTTGTTCTTGTCGACTTTGGTATTCAATACTGTATATAAAATTCCATCCGGTCCAAAAGCCATGCCA
>DATFQC010000013.1:0-3250 GCA_035264425.1 Anaerolineales bacterium | reverse complement strand
GGTGTGTTGGGCCTCCTTATTTTGTTGATGTTCATCCTCAAAAAATCTCGAAATACGACTACAATCTAGAGGGAGATTGCATGAAAACAAACTTTGTAGAAGTCTTGATTTTTCTGTTTATTCTAGCTTTGACTCTGCCGGCTTGCGCACCGCAACCCATCGTGACTCCCTTTGTTACGGAGACGCCAACGGCTACATCTCTGCCTTTGTTTACTCCAACTCCTGTCACGCGTTCATTGATGATTTGCCTTGGCGAGGAACCAAACACTTTGTATCCTTATGGCAACCTCAATTCCGCCGCGCGCAGTGTTCTGTCTGCAATTTATGATGGTCCCATGGATGTTACAGACTATGCATATGAACCGATCATCCTTGAGAAAATCCCAAGCCTTGAAGATGGAGACGCGCAGGTAAGTCCGATCAGTGTGAATGCGGGCTCCAAGGTTGTAGATTCAAGTGGCAATGTAGTGTTGCTCAGTACTGGCACAAAAGTTCGTCCGAGCGGCTGCCGCAGCGACGGTTGCGCCATCAGTTATGATGGCTCCAGCACCCTCCAAATGGATCAAATCGTTGCCACCTTTACCATGCTCAAGGGACTGATGTGGTCGGACGGCACACCTCTCACTTCGAGTGATTCGATCTACTCGTATGGGCTTGCCTCCAGTGAATTAACACCCAACTCAAAATTTCTTATCGACCGTACAGCGAGTTATGAAGTGGCCGATGAACAGACCGTTCAATGGTGGGGTATCCCAGGCTTTATCGACCCTGATTACTACACCAATTTCTGGATGCCACTTCCTGAACACGCCTGGAGCGAGTTCCCGCCTGATCAACTCTTAAGAGTGGATGTGTCCTCAAAGCTGCCACTGGGATGGGGACCCTATATTATCGATAAATGGGAGCCTGGCAAGAGTCTGCACTTTATTAAAAATCTCAATTATTTCCGTGCCGACAGTGGATTGCCAAAGTTTGATGAATTGACCTTTCTGACGTTTCCCGATACGAACGCAGCCATGAGTGCGCTCGTGGATGGGACATGTGACGTACTCGATCCATCCACTCGTTTGGATGGACAGGTCGGTTTGCTTCAGCAAATGCAAATTGACAACCGGGCGCGTCTATTTACTTCCCAAACCAATACTATTGAATGGCTGGGGTTTGGGATCATGCCTGCCTCTTATGATAAGGGTTTTAATGTCAAGGAGGATCGCCCTGATTTCTTTGGCGATAAGCGCACACGTCAGGCAATTGCTTTATGCCTTGACCGGCAGAAGGTAATAGAAACGGTCTTGTTTGGTCTTTCACAGGTACCTGATACTTATCTTCCAGCTGATCATCCCTTGCATAATGCGAATGTTCAAACATATGAATACAATCCTGCCTCGGGTAATCAGATTCTTGAGCAGGTAGGCTGGCTCGATAAAGATAATGATCCTTCCACGCCACGACTGGCTCAGAGTGTCACAAATGTTCCTGTCGACACACCGCTGATCCTTAACTATTACACCAGTTCTGCAACGCAGCGCCATCAGGTTGCTGAGATCTTAACGCAATCGCTTGCCGAATGTGGAATTGGCTTGAATGTGATTTATTCATCTGCCTCTGATTTCTACGCATCGGGACCTACCGGGCCGCTCTTTGGACGTCAATTCGATCTGGCAGAATATGCCATTGGCGTCAATGGCCTCGAACCGCAATGCAGCTGGTTCATCAGTTCGCAGATTCCAAGCGAGTCCAATCATTGGGTTGGCACAAATGTGAGCGGCTATAAAAGCGTTAATTTTGATGCTGCCTGTCAAAAGGCAGGTCAGACTGTTTCCACAGATCCTGAATACGCATCCCATCAGGAAGCTCAAGCCATCTTTGCTGCGGATCTTCCCTCCGTTCCTCTTTACTTAAGACTCAAAGTTGCTGCTACACGACCTGATTTCTGTGGGTTCTCCCTGGACCCATCTGCCTCCTCTGCGTTGGCAGATATTGAAACATTTGATTACGGAGATTCGTGTCCACAATAAGATTTTATGAGGTGGACGTAGTCTCATACTCTCTGTCCCAGCCGAAGGCTGTTTCCGTTTAATTGAATGGCTCTCCGCTGATTCTTTTTATGTGATTTTGTAAACAGACAAAACTTTGCTATAATGCGTTCATTCCTGAACATGGGAGTACCCTTTGATGAATAACAACAAACCTTTATTAGAAGTAAAAGGACTGAAGACGTATTTCTACACCGAAGATGGTGTTGTGCGCGCGGTGGATGGTGTGAATTTTGAGGTCTATCCTGGGGAAGTGCTTGGACTGGTGGGCGAGTCAGGCTGTGGCAAGAGTGTGACATCTCTTTCGATCATGCGATTGATTTCCAGACCAGGGAATATCGATGAGGGTGAAATCTTATTGGATGGTCAGAATTTGCTCGAATTGCCTGAAGAGGAAATGATCAAGGTTCGCGGCAACCGTATTTCGATGATCTTTCAACAGCCGCAAACCGCACTCAATCCTGTTTTTAAAGTGGGTGATCAACTTGCCGAAGTGTTAGATGTTCACCAGGATTTGGGAAAAGAAGCGGGCTGGAAGCGCGCGGTAGCATTGCTGAAAATGGTTGGCGTGCCGGATCCTGAACGCCGCGCAGAAGCTTATCCTCATGAGTTATCGGGTGGTATGGCGCAGCGCGTGATGATCGCGATGGCGCTTGCCTGTGTCCCCGAATTATTAATTGCCGACGAACCGACCACAGCTCTGGATGTAACTATTCAGGCGCAAATTCTTGACCTTATGCGCGACCTTCGCCGGGAAATGGGGACCTCCGTCATCCTTATCACCCATGATCTTGGCGTTGTCGCCGAAATGGCTGAACGCGTAGCGGTGATGTATGCTGGGGAAATCGTTGAACAAACTGATGTCAACAGCCTGTTTGATCAGCCACTCCATCCCTATACCCAGGGCTTGATCGGATCGATCCCCATTCTGGGTGAGATCAAAGAGCGGTTGGAGGTCATTCCCGGTTCCGTGCCAAACCTGGTGAATTTACCACCTGGTTGTCGTTTTGCGCCGCGCTGCCTGTCTCGTGTTAAATATGGACTCACCATTTGTAACGATGTGAAGCCTGAGCTTGACGAGATAAAACCTGATCATTTTGTACGTTGCTGGTTATACACGTCCGCTGAAGAACATGGACACATCGCTCCGCTGAAAGTTCGCTAAAACATATCCCCTTCTTGGAGCATGAATATGCAATCAAACCCAAACCATA
>DATFQC010000012.1:0-6591 GCA_035264425.1 Anaerolineales bacterium | reverse complement strand
AGTGCCTATCCCAACAAAGCCCGGGATCAGCGCCCACATGTAAGACCAGGATCCAAAATCATGGGTTTGATTTTGATAGAACAAAATCCCGCCGATGCCCGCGATAATGGAGGCTGGGATCGCCATGCCTGGTGCACCAGTTAGCAATCCGATGATGAACACGAGCAACCCTGCGCCGATTGTCCACATAGGCCAGGCAAAGTTATGATTAATCCAATTTTGTACAGCAGGAACTTGCCGGGTAATTACTAACCACCCACCTATGAGTATCAACAGAATGCCGAGAAAGAGATTGGTTCGATTTTGTCGCATAAGAGCACTCTCCTTGTGAAAATTAGCTCATTAATATTGTACGACAAAACAGTTCATAAGTTGCTTTTTTCTACTCAGGGAATGATAGGCACACTTACTTTAGCTGCTTCAATATCTAGAATTGACCATTTCTTTTTGATGGCAATATCATAAAATGCATTGCGGTAAATAAGCCTGGCTGAGATTACAAAGGATCCGTTGGAAGGTACCGCAAATGAATATTCGCTTCGGACAGGAACACCCGGAACCAAACGCGTATCTGCATTCTGCCAGGCAGGGTCAACAGGATTCCAATAAGCAATGGTTGGAATTAAGTTCGTGTCTTTATCTTTCAAAAGATTAGCATAGATTTGACCGGGATAGCCTACGTAGTCTGAGTCCCCTACCTTTGGAATCATCGGTCCTCCAACCTGTGTTAAGGAATTATTATTCTCGTCCCTGACTTCAACCAGCAGGATTAAGTGGCGGAGTGGGGAGTCGGTTGGGAACTTGTGACCTGCCCCTGAATTAACAACGGTAACTCCAAATGTGACCTGTCCCCCGCCCAGGACTATTTTATCAATTGCAATCGTCGCGGCGTCTTTGACCATCAAAGGTATCGTTCGTAATGCATTATCTGGATCCGGTCCATTCTTCATCATATTATGGCTAAAATCGCGAAACTTTTGATTCAGTTCAGAACATGCTCCCCGCTCATCCAGAGTTGTGTTGCCGATTGGTTCTGTCGATGGCATATGACAATCCTGACAGGAGCGATAATTCTGATTCGGTTGATTGTAAGGACTACCTAACCATTCTTTATAAGAAGCATAGATTTCAATCCCGGAAAATTTCCCATAATGGCAGGACGCGCAAAACTTGCTTTCACTAAATACTGGAGCGCACGTCCGCTTAACATTGGAATTTGAAATTGCCATATGAGACCCGGGCCCTGAAATAAATTGCAAGCCGGGAGTTGGCCGCACAAAAGAAAAGGATAGTATGCCTGGTCGCTCTACATACGGCAACTGATGCTCATCTAGAAACACATCCATCACTTTATGGCACACATCACAAGTAATACCTTCCGTTGCGACATTGACACGATTCCCCCAGGAGCCAGAGATCAAAGAAGTCAGGTTCGCATCCTGCTGCATTCCACTAATGGCCGCAGGTGCATGACAAAAAGCGCAATTGCCATTTTGATTAGGATAATCCAATTGGTAACCAGGACCATAGTCAGGCTGCATGGGATCTGGAGGTAGGCGAAGTTTTCCTCCATCCCCGGAAATACCCCAGCGTGTTGGCTGGCCTGGACTTCCGTTCACATCTATGCCCAAGTAGGTTGTCCAAAAATAGGGGGCTACAAGAGATTTGGAATGGCCGTCCGTGTTCCATTCTGTATATTCATTGAGGCCCAAAGATGAGTTTGCATGGCATCCGGCACAGTTAAGCATGGAATTGGAGCGGAGGTCGGCATCGATCCATAAATAGTTAGGGTTATCGGTAGCGTTAAGAGGTTCCAGTTGAATCTGGTATTCAACAGGCGAACTTCCATTACATGAAATATTATAGATGTAATAACCAGGGGCCCACAGTGCAATACGCTGACCGTTCAAACAGGCGGAAAAAGCCAATTTGTTTTGATCAAGTGTATCGGACTCACGTGTTTCCAAAACACGCGCAAGGGCCGTTTTGACTACTGGGTTCGCATTTTTAATTTTGACAGTAACTGGGCCAGTTTCAGGAACATCATTTGATCCTGCTGCAGAAGCCGCCTCAGGAGAAATACAGGATGACAATGCAAAAGAAATTACAAGCAGGATACCGAGATAAATAGCCCGCCAAAACAATTCCGATTTCACCCCTGCTGTATTCACTAGATTTACCTCCTCTTGCTACAGCGTATCCTGCCATTATGGACGATATTTGATTTTTATGCAACAGGGTTTTTAAGGATTAGAGAATACCCTTCGCCAGCACTTCCAGGCTTTCCAGATCATCTAAATCCAGCCATTGCAACATAATTCGCTGCAGACCCGCTTGTTCCAATCCCTGCAGCTGTTCCTTAACTGCGCTGATGGGTCCCGCAATTATGCCATCCTGTTGCAGTTGCTCGACAGATTTTCCGCGTGCAGCGATTTTTTCGTTGAGGATGGGATCATCTTTGCCAAAGATGCAGCCCGTCATCATGGAACGCCGCACAGACTCAGGCTTTCTTCCTGCTGCATTGAGCATCTCATCCAGTTTTGTACTCATATCGGTAAATTTCTGCGGAGTCAACATAACACAGTTCCACTCATCGGCATAACGCACCACATATGACAATGTCCGCTTGACGCCATTGCCACCGACTAATATTCTTGGCCCGCCGGGCCGTCCTGGGCGAGGGAGGAGCGTCGCGCCCCGTAGTTGATAGAACCGCCCTTCGAAACTAACCGGCTCGTCGCTTCGCAATAAACGAGTCACAACTTCCATTCCTTCGTTAAAACGCTCAAAACGAGCGCCCGGTTCCAATAGATCAAATCCAAAAAGATGATGCTCCCGCTCATTCCAACCAGCGCCCAGCCCTAGAACTAATCTCCCGTTCGAAAGATCATCTATCGCAGATGCCATGCGCGCGGTATGGACCGGATGTCGAAAGGAGAACGGCGTCACCAATGGGCCGAACTCGATGCGCTTTGTAGCAGATGCCAGCCAGGTCAACGATGTCCATAATTCAAGCGATTCGACATCGGGTGGGTTTGAATTCGTGAAGTGGTCAGAGCGAAAAAGACCCACAAAACCCGCTTCTTCGACAAGCCGGGCAATCTTGTGCCAACGGGACCAGGTCAATCCATTCTGGCCCTCGATCATGATCGCAATTTCAAGCATAGAAATCTCCTCAAACTAACTCTATTAACGCAAACCACTGCCCTTTTTCTTTAGGATGCTCTATTTCCACCAATTTCCGCTTCTCTATCAAACTGTTAATTGTTCGCGTGATTAATTCCTTTTGCCACCCAAAGAGCTTACTCACGTCGCGTTCCTGAGCCGCGCCTACTGATTCAAAGTAAAGCTCGACTAATTTTCTCCGTGCCTCCGACTCACTGATAAAACGCGCCTTTTCAGCCAACTCCGGATAATGCCTCGTAACGATCTCATAGATAAATGAATATTTCCATGCGCCTGCATCCGAAACGCCCACGGGTAATATCTTGAAATCAGATTGTAAAACCTCCAGCGCCTTGTTGAACTCAGATTCTTTGGCGTTCGTCAACTTCGCCGCGCGCCGCAGGTCAATCGTGTTCAATGCACCTTCTTTCAATAAAGACTCGTAAAGTTGTTTTGCAGCTTGAGTCAATCGCCCCTCCTCATAGGCCAGCAGATAATCTTCTTCGGGTGAGCCATAATTCTCCGATAATGCGTAAAAATAGGGAGCGACATCCAGTGAGATCATGGTTGCTTTTTTTCGAAGAATTTTAGCGTAATACCAGGTTTTCTTTCCGAGCGCATTGTCCTTCCAACCCCAGGTAATGTGGCCCGGGTCATCATGTTTGTCTGCCACAACTCGATTTCCAGCCACGGCTGTCCATAGGCTGGGGAGGTCAATTCCTTTGATCGGCCAAAAATAAACAAACCCGCGCGTGTTGATGAACTCGAGAGCAGCTTTCGGTGAAGTAACGCGCGGAGCTGGCGGTAGGCGAAAGGTCCGCGTACGATGCGAATTTAATTTTTTCAAGTTCAATTGGGGCATGAGTTGATTATAATCCGACCTTATGCGCCTCCTTTTTATATTTATGGATGGAATCGGCTTGGGGGAAAATAACCCTGACACAAATCCCTTTGCGCGAGCAAAGATGTCCAACCTGAATAAATTGCTCGATGGAAGATCCTTGCTAAAAGATGCCGCACCGTTTCATGGAGATCGAGCGTCATTATTAGCAGTTGATCCCTCTGTCGGCGTGCATGGACTCCCACAATCGGCAACCGGGCAAGCCATCTTATTGACGGGTATCAATATTCCCGCTGAACTAGGTTATCACTACGGGCCAAAGCCAAACCCGGAAGTCGCAGCCTATTTGAGGGAAGCGACATTATTTTCAAGGTTTGTAAAAGAGGGCAAGAAAGCTACCCTGCTCAATGCCTATCCGCCGCGCTATTTTGATGGGATCGATTCAGGAAAGCGTTTGTATTCATCCATTCCTCTTTCAGTGATCAACGCAGGTCTTCCACTTTTCAAACATGACGACCTCTTCGCCGGGCGTGCCCTCTCAGCAGATTTTACCGGTGATGGGTGGCGCAGCATGTTGGGGTTTGCTGAAGCGCCCACGATGGAGGTGCATCAGGCGGGGCAGAAACTTGGCGCGCTTGCGAAGGAATATGACTTCTCTTTATTTGAGTACTGGGCCAGTGATTATGCCGGCCACAGACAGGAATTGGATAATGCAATCCATTTGATGGAAACATTCGATGAAGTTCTAGGCGGACTTGTCCAGGACTTGGATAACGACGGTTTGATTCTGGTTACCTCGGATCATGGTAACATGGAAGATCTTTCTACGCGCAGACATACCGATGCACATGTGCCGGCATTAGTGATCGGCAATAAGTCTGCCCGGGATGAATTTACGCGGGATATGAAAGCTTTGACAGATATTGCGCCTGCGATTTGGAGAACAGTGATGAAAGAGTAAGGCGGGTGTGTAACTCGTTGTCCAACCAGCTAACCTACACAAAACGCATAAAGACCTGGTTGCCAAGCAATCGTCCGCGTTTGGTTAGTTTAATCGAATTTCCCTCCCACTCCAGCAGACCAAAACGGATCAGTTCTGCGACTTCTGTTGCATAGATATCCATCAATCCGGCTCCAAATCTGGATTGGAAATCCGCGTCTGATGCTCCAACGTTCACCAGGCGAAGGTTGTTTAACATGTACTCGGACATATCATCGGTCAAAGTCTGTTTGTGGTGGTTGACAGTGGTGGGGGTTAGAGGGAATGGCAGGCCAGAGACTGGAGAATTGGGGAATTGATAATGAGTAATTCGCTCAATATAAGTTTTGATCCGTAAGACGTTTGAATAACGATAACCGTTGGCGTATCCATGGGCACCCGCGCCAAAAGCAAGGTACGGAAGGCTGCGCCAATATTGAAGGTTGTGACGGCAGGCAAAGGAAGGATAATGCAGGTTTCGTGTTTGCCCCGCTCGATTCGACTCAAGGTCTTTTGCCCAGTTACTAATCTCATACTGAATATAGCCGTTTGCTGCAAGGGTTTCGCTTGTCCATTCATACATTTCTGCGGCGAGGTCAGGGTCAGGGAGAGGGAGCAATCCTTTGGATGCCCATCTGCCAAAAGGTGTGCCATGCTCCAAGGTCAACGCGTAGGCAGAGATGTGCTCGGGGTGCAGATCGAGAATCCGTTTGACGGTAGTTTGCCAGGTCGATAGGGTCTGTTCAGGCAAGCCGTAAATTAAATCCAGATTGAGGCCGTTACTGTGGCGGTCAAAGCCAGCTTTACGCGCAGAAGTCACAGCTTCGATTACATCAAAGAAGTTATGAGCGCGTTCCAGCATTTGGAGCTCTTCCGAATTTGCGGATTGGACGCCATAGCTAATACGGTTGATTCCAATTTTTCGCAGTTCGAGCAGGTTTTCGGCAGAGACCGTGCCTGGGTTCGCTTCGATAGTGATTTCAACGTCATCGGTTAAGTTGAACTGGTCGCGTATTGATTTGAAAATAAGGTCGAACTGTTTTGGCGAGAGCAGGGAGGGGGTGCCACCGCCGAAGAAGATGGTGTGAATTCTCCGATCACTTCTATGCCCCGCCCCAAAATCGGGGGACGAAAAGCGTGCGCCCACAAATTCAATTTCTTTGCAAAGTGCATCAACGTAGGCAGGGATCAGAGCTTCCTGTCCCGCGTAAGTATTGAAATCACAGTAGGCACAACGATGGGTGCAAAAGGGAATGTGGAAATACAGTGAGTGATTTAGTGTCATGGTTCAGAGTTTAGATTTATGGTTCGTCGTGGTAAACCAATAAGCAGTGCAATAGGACCAAGAATGAGAATCCACATGGCGGTTTGCAGACCGAATCGGTCAGCAAGGAAACCGATGAGGAAGGGAAAGAATTTTGCAAACGGAGCGGTCACGGAGCCAATCGCCATGATGCTGGCACTTTGGCCGGGTAGGCTTGAGTATAACCGTCCCTGTAAAATAGGATACCAGCCTGTGTTGCAAAGGTTAACGGCGATCACAACAATTAGTTTAGGAATAAAGCCCGGCATAAGCAGAAAAATAGCAAATGCCAATAATTCCATG
>DATFQC010000011.1:0-4733 GCA_035264425.1 Anaerolineales bacterium | reverse complement strand
GCTGTCTCCAGAAAAAAAGGCACGTTCTGTGAAGCTAATTCTGCCGAACTTTTGAGGCGGTCTCTTAATAAATTCCGTGCCGCGGAACCCGCGACCAGCCAGTCTCCGATCAGAAGCGTGAAGAGCAGCAATGAAATGATGGTCCCTGCGCCAAGAATAAAACGTGTTTCAATACTTTTTTCAGAAGGCGAGGGCTGCAACATTCCCAATCCGCCCCAGCGATTCGGGAAAACCGTTGCAATGATCTGCGCGGCGATCCCTGCCACAAGCATTTCGCCGGCGAACGCGAGGCTCACCACGCCCAGGTTGCTCAGCGCATAATCCAACCGTTCCGTGACCGACGTTGAAACAGAAAGTGTAAAAAGCGCGTTCAGGACAAAGAGCGCGGCATGGGCCAGTACCAAGCTGAGGGCACTGATCAATGGCTGCCGTAGCAAACGATAAATGAACGTACGATAGCGCTGCCGGTTCGCCACTGCAAACATCATGGCCAGGAGTCCGAAATCAAATACTGTAAAGAGGCTGTGTGTATCCCATAGCCCGCGTAATAATCCACTAAACATTCCCAGCCCCGCCGCCGCAATGGGGCCCAGCAAACCGCCCGCCAGAATCCATGGGATGGCCGAGAAGATCATCATCGTCGAGCCGGCTGGTTCTTCAGGCAAACCTGGCACAGGCAGCGTGGAACCACTCGAAAATTCCAAGCCAAAAAACAAGGAAGCAAGGGGAGTTACAAGAATGAGCGCAGCCAAAATCCAGGTGGCACGCGGATTCCATTCAACGTGATATTTCCGCCAATTAAAAAGAGCAACTCCCAGCAAACCCCCCAGTCCAAGCCACACCAGCCATCCAGCCAAGGGAATGGGGGTCAAGTATGCAAGATTGGACAACAGTGTTACCAGGAACTGCATATTAAATGATTATAGCGCTAAATTACATTGCTATTCGTTATGAGCAGATTTGTAATACCCTCGATAGGATTCAGGAAGCAAATCCGCCAGCGACTCCATGATCTGACGCGTCCCCTTTTGTATCATTTGCTGACGATCCCCTTGTGGGTTTTCCTGTAAAAAAAACGGTTTCCCTACTGACAAGCTTGCCGGTGCCCGCTTCCAGGTTTTCAAATGACGATAGACATTCTGATTTTCCAACCCCGTCAGCGCGACCGGGACAATCGGCGCGCCCGATTTCATAGCGAGGAACGCGGCCCCATGCTCGCCTTCTTCCAACGCTCCCGTGACAGATTGTCTCCCTTCAGGAGCCAGACTAATCATCCGTCCTTCTGCCACTCCACTCAGTGCAGCTCGGATTGCTTTGCGATCTGGTTGCCCACGATGTACCCAGATGATCCCATAAGCCCGGAAGACAGGTCCAACCAGCCAGTGATCATATAGCTCGATCTTGCCTATGCCTTCAATCGGCGAGAAGGGAAGAGTCGCGAAGAGCAAAATAGCATCCGCATCCCCCAGGTGATTGAAAGCGATAATAGCTGGTCCGCGTTTGGGAAAATTTTCCAATCCGCTGATCTTGGGGCGCAGGGTCACAAGGACCAGTAACTTTGCAAATCCACGGAAAAAGGCGCGAAAGACGCGACGCCGGAACGTAAGCTGCGGCAAAGCGACCAGGTCCGGTCGCCAAATGTCAGCGATTGGTTTAGGAGGCGGAGACGGCTGAGTCAGCATAAACACCCCGATATTCTTTTGGCAATAAACCAGCCAAATAAGACATGACTAGATCCGCGTTTTTCTGCCGCGCAGCGTGTTTTTTTACCCCGTCGGGAGTGATGGGAGGGAGTGTAATAGGTTTACCAATGCGCATTTCGAGGGATGGCTTTTGGCCGCGTCTGGCACGTTGCCAGAAATCTTCTGTCGTTCCAACCAACCCAACGGGTAACACGGGTACATTAGTTTTTTCTATAAGGTAGGCAATTCCCGGCTTTGCACGGTGCATAGCAGGTTCACGAGAACGCGCGCCCTCCGGGGCAATCAATAAGGGAATGCCAGAGCTGATAATCGAAATCATCTTTGTTAAAAGAGAACGATCATAATCACCGCGATGCACGGGGATAACCCCATAAAGTTTTAGCAGTTGTCCCTGTCCCGGTTTGCTGAACACGTCAATCGCACCAATAATCTCTAGCTGCTCCGGCCAGAACGCTCCCACAAAGGGCGGGTCAAAAATCGAGACATGATTCATTGCAACCACATAAGGTTTGCCATAAGGAATATTCTCTCTCCCATTGTTTCGTACACGTGCCAGTGTACGAAACATCCCACGGAAAATGAGCTTGGCTACCGGTCGTATGATTTTGAATCGAAGAGGAATATGATAGATGTTCGTTTCACTCATTTGACCAAAGCCAGTATTTGTTCGAAGACTTCGTCAGCGGTGAGTTTATCAGAGTTCAGCACAACAGCATCGTCCGCTGCTTTTAACGGAGCCACATCGCGGGTCGAATCGATGTGGTCACGTTCGATCACTCGTTTAAGAATTGCCTCGTAATTTGCTTTGCCATTGCGTGCGATGATCTCATCGTAGCGTCTACGAGCGCGTTCTTCGGCCGTGGCATCCAAATAAATCTTTAGATCTGCATCCGGCAAAACAACAGTACCAATGTCGCGTCCCACCATCACAATTTTGCCGCGCTGCCCAATGCGCCTTTGTTGGCGACTCAACGCTTTCCGCACGCCGGGATACGCCGCGACAATGGAAACATTCTCATCCACACTGCGGCTGCGCACTTCCCAGGTGATGTCACGACCATCCACGAGGACATCGCAGGCGCGTCCATCGGATTTTGAGGCGGGCGTGACATCGATTTGTGTTTGCTCCGCCAGGGCGGTGAGCGCAGCTTCCGCATGCATATCGATGCCGCGCTCTAATGCCAGCCAGGTAATGGCACGATACATCACACCCGTATCAAAAAAAATATAATCAAGCGCATTGGCAAGTCTTACGCCAATCGTAGATTTACCTGAGGCGGCCGGTCCGTCGATTGCGATCACAGAAGGAGTCTGAGATGTTATTTTATGCATAGTCCATCGGCAGGATTATTCTGCTTAGGGTTGTTGAGAAGCTTCACGCGCATCCGGGAACAAGTCGTCACGGACCCAGAGAATAATTGTTTCATTATCCCTTGGCAATTGACGGAACACCAGCCAGCGGATCCAGTCCGGAGTCTTGATTCCGTCCCAAAGCGGTCGTTGTCGCCAGGTAAAATCCTGGCCGCGATAGGAGGAAGGCAGGCCCAGATCATTCATGAGAGGCGTGATCACGATCGGCGGCGCGACCTGAGGATTGAGCTCAGCAACGACTTGCACATCACGGTTTTGCAGGATCCATTCGAGGGCAGGCGAATCGATCCCCATGATGGTAACCGGTTGAGACTCAGGATGACCGAGGCTGAATTCAGAGACATCGTCCACACTGGCGCGGAGCAGATTCGCCTGGGTAGGCGACTGGTCAGGACTCCATAATTCCAGGCCGTTCGGCGAACGCATCCCGCTGGAACCCCAGGCTGCACCAAAACTGTAGACGCCAAGGAAAAGCACAAACGCCCAGGTGGTTCCAAGCCAGGCAGTTCGTACAGACCAGCCAAAGGCTACGAACGAAACGCATAGGATAATAATAAGAACAGCACCTAGCAAAATGACATAGGGCGCCCCGGAAATTTGAATGCTTCTTCCGAAAAGAGGCAACGTTGTAGCCGCAAGCTGACTGGATGGGTCAAGTGCGATCTTGGATATATCAAACCAGATGTACGCCAGCAGGATCATCAGCGCCAGCACAACCACGCCGACTTCGATACGTTCTTCCGCAAAAATATTGAAGGCCCGCGAGAGCTCCAGCGCAGCCAGCGTGAGCAACGGAATGATGACCCACACCAGTTCGCCCGTCTGACGGTAGAAAATTGCCAGAAGCAACGACACTCCCAACCATAACCCGGTGCGAAGAATACGCCGACTCTTTGTACGATAGCCGCGGAGGAGTGACAGGATGGCGAGGAAAATCCCCAGCGGCTCATAGACGAAGAACGCAAACAGCATGCGCCCCGGCGTCATTGGGGAAGCAGACGTCCAACCCTTAAGATAAGCCGGTAATCCCGACAGCCATGCGCTCAATCCGTTTGGAGAAAGAAAGAAGAGCGTGCCGCCAAAAAGCAGGGTAACAATTAGAGCCAGGAGAGCCGGGCGAAGTTCAAAATTCGTAAACGGAGAAGTAGAGACAAGTGAGGGGTCCACAATTTTCGATTCAGCACTGGCCATTCGCCTTGATTCCATCCCTTGAAGAAAGACCCAGGTCAATCCTAATGTCAGCAATCCAGCCCAGAGGGAAGGACCTGCAAGAAGCGCGAGGCCGGCAAAAATTCCGGCCGGGATCGCACGCTGATTTCTCCACATCCCCCAGGCAAAGAGCAGGAAAGTCACCGCCAAAATCGTCCCATTCGCCTGACGTGAAAGCGCAACCAGGCCGGGATCGACAGCCAGGAAGAAAGCCAGGATCAAAGCAGGGAGAGGTTTGATCTTATCGCGAAAGAAATAAGGCACAAACACAAGCGTGCTTCCCACAATGGCTGGAACAAAGCGCGCCATGAAATTTGTGCCCTCGATGATGGCAAACAAGATGCTGGTAAGGAGAACATAACCAGGTTGAGGACCCAGCAAGGGTGCCTTTCCCTGCGCAATATGCAGGGCCTGTAACGCGAGGGTTGCCTCCGAATCGGTCAGAGGCGA
>DATFQC010000010.1:0-4208 GCA_035264425.1 Anaerolineales bacterium | reverse complement strand
CGCGTGCCCGATACCTATTATGAGGCCCTCCCCGACCGCGTCGGCTCGATCAAGGAAGATATGAAAGACGTCCATGATCTTGGCATTCTTGTGGACCGGGATGATGAGGGCTATCTGTTGCAAATCTTTAGCAAGCCCATTCAAGACCGCCCCACGATGTTTATCGAAGTCATCCAGCGGCATGGCGCGCAGGGATTTGGCAAAGGTAATTTCAAGGCCCTGTTTGAATCCATTGAAATGGAACAGGAACGAAGAGGAAATCTCTAAAAGCATTATGTCGTTGCGAACCCGATTGGGCTCGCAACGACATGAAATAATCTTATGAAATTTGCCACCATCTCCACGCTGCGCGCGTCGTCTCAACCCGCTCTCGTTATCGATGATCGAGTTCATACTCTGCCATTTCCCGATATGCAGGCGATTATTGCGGTCGGTGCAGAGAAGGCTGCGACTCGGGCCTCGAAGGATTCACTTTCCCTGGACGAGGTTCAATTCCACTCGCCGATCCATCCAGCCACCCTGCGAGATTTTTATGCCTTCGAAACCCATGTCAAAACTGCCAATCGCAACCGCGGCCAGGAAGTACCGGAGAACTGGTACAAGTTTCCGGTCTTTTACTTTTCAAATCCAAATAACAACTACGGTCACGAAGATGTAATTCCACATCCTGTGTACACGCAAGCCTTGGACTATGAACTTGAGATCGCTGCGGTGATAGGGAAGCCCGGGACCAACATCACGCCCGAAGATGCACCTAATCATATTTTTGGGTATACCATTTTCAACGATTGGTCTGCACGCGATTTGCAGGTGCAGGAAATGAAAGTGAATTTCGGCCCTGTAAAATCAAAGGATTTTGCCTGTTCGTTCGGACCAGTGATTCTCACTCAGGAAGAACTTGCCGATAAAGTGGTCGGACGGCCAGGCGTGTATGATCTATCCATGGTGGCAAGAGTCAATGGTGTAGAGATGTCACGCGGCAATTTTAATGATATTTACTGGTCGTTTGGCGACATGATTGCGAGGGCCTCGCAATCTGTGAGCTTGAATCCAGGCGACGTTATTGGTTCTGGTACAGTGGGTACCGGCTGTCTCTATGAACTGACCAAGAATCAGGGACCCTGGCTGAATCATGGAGATGTGGTGGAACTTGAAATCGAAAGGATTGGCGTTTTGCGGAACATAATTGCGTAAGTCAACGTTTTGAACTGAGATCAATTTTCAGGGAAAAGAGTTGAACATGAAAAAACAAACATTGGTTGGAATTCTCGGGGCGATCATCCTTACCTCGGCATGCTCACTTTCTGCAGGGATACCATCAACACCCACAGCAGCTGATCAGGTTGGAACCATCGTCGCTGCCACGATGCAGGCACTCACGGCCACGCCCAGCCAAAACGTTTCGACTCCTATTCCCAGCGAAACAGGTGGAATACCTGTTTCTTATGAAAATATTTCCCTTGTCATTCCAGGTGGAGTGGCCAGCAGTGCAACGACAGAGACGATGACGTCCGTTGATACAAATAGCGGCGCCCCTTGGGAAATTGCTCCCACGCATTGGAGGTTTACTCTGACAGACTACCTATTACAGGGTAAATTTCTTGAACCACAAGTCTATATTTACCCGGCAGATGAATATGCCCAGGTCAATTCCACAGCGGGGGAACAAATCGAACGCATCAAAAAGGCTCTGGCGGGGTCGCCTCTCCTGAAGGAAACGCTGCCCAATGTACCATTTTTCAATGCTGAACATATTATTGCCGCAAAGATCCAAATGCTTCCATTTCAAAATGGAAGCGGTGTACGCGAGTTAACCCAATATGATCAGTATCCCGCGCCGATCAATAATCACGAATTGTTTTATCATTTCGAAGGCCTAACGACTGATGGCAAGTATTACGTAATTGCCATCCTGCCGATCACCGCCCCTGTTCTGGCGGAGGATGAAAAACCGGAATCAACCATTCCTACGGGAGGCGTGCCTATTCCGTCCAATACTGGACCCATGGATGTTTACTATTTTTCAGTCACTGAAAAATTGAATTCCCTGGAACCCGACTCCTTCACTCCATCCCTAACTACATTGGATACCCTAATTCAGTCTATTTTTGTAAAAACCCCTTAAGGAGGTACTATGCCCTTTTATCACAAACTTGGACAACTCCCTCACAAACGCCATACGCAATTCCGTAAACCAGATGGAGGACTTTACCGTGAAGAAGTGATGGGGTTGGAAGGATTCTCATCGCTCGAATCCATTCTGTACCACAACTTCCTTCCGCCTCGCGTAAAACAACTGGAAGATCTTGGTTCGCGCCTGCCTGAAACTGTGGACTTCGGTCCTATCCGTCACCGCGCCTTCAAGACCGCGGATGCTCCTCTTGGAACGGATCCTGTCTCCGCCCGCATTCCGCTCCTGGCCAACCGGGATGTGATTCTTGGTGTTTCACGCGCCTCCCACAGCATGGAGTATTTTTATCGTAATGCCCAAGCCTATGAGACCTGGTGGGTACATGAAGGTAGTGGAACTCTCAAGTCACAATTCGGAAATCTGAAATTCCACAAAGGTGATTACATTGTGATTCCGTTTGGGACCACCTGGCAAATGCATCTGGAGAGCGAGGAAGTTCGTTTCTTTACCATCGAGAATCCGTCTCAAATCGAGCCTCCGAAGCGCTATCGCAACGAATTCGGTCAGATGCTGGAACATGCCCCCTATTCCGAGCGTGACATTCGCCTTCCCGATGAATTAGAGACTCACACCGAGCGCGGCGAGTTCGAAGTTCGGATCAAAGTGCGCGACCGGCTGAGCAAACACATCTTGGATTATCATCCTTTCGACGTGGTGGGCTGGGACGGCTATCTCTACCCGTGGATCTTTAACATCGAGGACTTCGAGCCAATTACCGGACGTGTCCATCAACCCCCTCCTGTCCATCAAACCTTCCAGGCCCATAATTTCGTAGTTTGTTCCTTCGTCCCTCGTTTGTTCGATTACCACCCTGAAAGCATTCCCGCGCCCTATAATCACTCCAATGTCAATTCTGATGAGATCATCTACTATGCAGAAGGCGATTTCATGTCACGGAAAGGGATCGACCGCTGCGATATCAGTATGCATCCCTATGGGCTTGCCCACGGCCCACAGCCCGGTATGACAGAAGCATCCATTGGGAAAAAGGAAACGAAAGAACTCGCTGTGATGGTGGATACGTTCTATCCACTGAATTTGACAAGCCAGGCTCTTGAATATGAAAAGCCCGAGTATATGTCCACATGGCTTGAGGGAAGCGGAGAGTAAGAAGCATTTAAGCAAAACGCAGTCAAGTAGATATACAATAGAAGAAAATCAAACGGCGAGCAAGGTAGCTCGCCGTTTTGCGGAGAACAAATGAATCTTTCAACATCCCAAATCAAAGACCCCAAGTTCAAAAAGATCGCTCAAAAGATCGTCTCGGAAATGAAGCGTCTCCAGGTGCCAGGCGTAGCCATCGGAATCTGGCAGGGTGGGGAAGAATACGCGGAAGGCTTTGGCGTAACAAGCCTCGAACATCCATTGCCTGTCACGGCTGATACACTGTTTCAAACCGGATCAATCAGCAAGACGTTTACAGGCACAATGCTTATGCAGTTAGCCGAGCAGGGAAACGTTAACCTCGACGCGCCGGTTAAGAAATATATCAAGGATTTCAAATTACACGATAAAGCAGTCACCCAAAAAGTGACTGTCCGTCATTTGCTTACTCATATGGGCGGATGGGTTGGGGATTACTTCAACGATTTTGGCAATGGTGACGATGCACTCGAGAAAATGGTGAAGGATATTTCTACACTTTCACAAGTCCAGCCGCTGGGAACGATCTGGTCCTACAACAATACAGGATTCAATGTCGCTTCACGTATTATTGAGATTGTCACGAAGAAACCGTATGAGCAGGCCGCCCAGGAAATGCTGCTGGATCCAATCGGGTTGAGGATGTCGTTCTTTTATCCGAGCGACATCCTGTTCACACACCGCTTTGTCGTGGGGCATCAGAAAGTGAAGAACAACGTTCAGGTGGCACGGCCGTGGGCCATTGGCAGAGCTGGCAACGGCGTTGGAGGGGTGGTAAGCACCGTGCGAGATTTGTTGAAGTATGGACGCTTTCACATGAGCAACGGAAAGAAAAACATCATTTCAGGCAAGAGCCTAAAAGCGATGCGCGTGC
>DATFQC010000009.1:0-2598 GCA_035264425.1 Anaerolineales bacterium | reverse complement strand
TGTCTTGCGCATGGCAGAAGTAAGCGGACCCGCTGACTGATAGAACAAGCTTGCTGCATCGTTGGTTAGCTTCAACAATTCATCTTTCGAGAAGGAAGTATTACCGGAAAGCATGAGATAGGCGATGAAATCGTCGCGCTCGCGCCCGCGCGCGGTCTTGCGAGGTGGCGTGACAGCCAACAAGCCCGGCATCTCAGCCAGCTCCTGCCCGTTATTTCTATGAATGGGGAGAATGTTTAAATTGAATGTAGTCACAGCGTAAGAATGCTCAAAAGATTGCCATCATTATACTGGTAAAATTTCGGTGCGGGACGATAACAAATTAAGGACAATAATCATTCATGGATTTTAATTTGCACAAGGATTTTTCGGAAATCAGCTTACGTGCCGAGTCGTGGAACGCGCTTGTTGAACAAAGCATCACGGATACGCCGTTCTCACGATATGAATATCTCAGCGAATGGTGGAAAACTCTGGGCGGAGGGGAATGGCAAAACGCGGAGTTGCTCCTGGTTTCTGCAACCGAAAATGATCAACTCATTGGTATTGCGCCATTATTCCTTGCTGATTATGATGGCCAACGCGCCCTGATGCTTGTGGGGAGCATTGAGATTTCTGATTATCTGGATTTGATCGTCCGCGAACAGGATTTGCCGCGTTTCTTATCTGGTCTTTTGGATTTTCTTGCGTCCTCTGCCGCCGGTAATTGGTCTGGCCTCGATTGGTATAACCTGCCTGATTCTTCTCCCACGCTACCCACAATCAAAGCGGAAGCTGAAAAGCGCGGCTGGACTTATCACGAAGAGGTTTATCGTCCCACACCGCGCATCCCCTTGAATGGATCCTTTGATGAATATCTCTCACGCATCGATAAAAAACAGCGCCATGAGATCCGACGCAAAATGCGCCGCGCCGCAGAGTCGGAGTTAAATGTGCGCTTTACCATTGTGGATCGAGGCTCAGATATCGAATCGGAGATGAATTCCTTTTTTCATCTCATGATCCAAGACTCGGCTAAAGCAAACTTTCTCACACCCCTCATGCGCGAACAAATGACGTTCACCATCCGGAACGCGTTTGAGCATGGCTATCTCTGGCTTGCCTTTTTAGAAATAGAGGCTGTCAAAGTCGCCGCCTCGCTTAACTTTGATTATAAAAATAAACTCTGGGGTTACAACTCAGGCGTCAGCCGAGAGCACATGGAGCTTTCCCCGGGCTGGGTACTGCTCGCAAATACCATCCAGTGGTGCTGCGAAAATGGACGCTACGAATTCGACTTCATGCGTGGGGATGAAGAGTACAAGTATCGCTTTGGAGGGGTGAATAAGTATGTGATGAGAGTGAAAGCCAGAAAACCATAATTGCGGAATTTTGCTGTAACCTTAATCACCCATAAGTCTCTTTGCCCGGGGGCTGATTCTGTTCTATACTTTTATTGTCGTATCAATAAATCGCCAAAGGAGTTAGAGATGAACTATCGTTCGTTGTTTCGAGCTAGTCTGATTGTTTTTGTTCTCTTGGGTGTTGTAAGTAGCGCTGCCTTGGCGGCCCAGAGCGGACCGGGCACGTCCACTGGCACAGGACAAGTATTTTTTCCAAACCCGGTCGCCTCTCTGCAAGATCAGTCACTGACCGATCAAAAGGATGCCAATTATGCGGCGTTACAGCCTGCTTATAAAATTGTCACGCTGACAAACCTGGATGGCAGCGGATATTTGCGAGGAGATTGGGCAAATATTCATGGCGAGACCGGGAATGACACGTTTTCTGCGACGAATACCTTCATCTTTACCCGGGATGACGAGCGCTTCGAGCAGGTCATGGGTTATTACTGGGTCACAGAAGCACAAAAGTACATCCAGAGCCTGGGCTTTGGTACCACACGACGCCCCATCAATATGGAGTTGATAATTCCTATTCCTGGGATAAGCACGATGTCCTGCGTTTCGGCAAAGGCGGTGTGGACGATGCTGAGGACGCCGAAGTTATTTTGCATGAGTATGGTCATGCCATTCAGGATTCACAAATGACGCCCTTTGGTTTCGGTGGATCTGTGGAAGCAGGTTCCATTGGTGAAGGTTTTGGCGACTATTGGGCTGTCACTGTTTCGAATGTGATTGCACCGACGCCTGATCCTGCCTGTGTTGCAGATTGGGACTCAATCTCGTATACATCCATAGTTCCACATTGTTTGCGCCGAGTAGATAGAGATCTTCATTACCCCGAAGATCTAAACGGTCGCGTTCACCACGATGGGCAAATCTGGTCACGGGCGTTATGGGATATTCGGAACGCTTTGGGTAATGTGAAGGCAGATACAATCATTCTCGAAGCGCAGTTCCAGTTCGCGCCCGATACAACCATGCCTGCCGCAGCACAAGCCACGGTCGATGCAGCCAAGTCTCTTTATGGAAATGCCGCAGCCAATGCAGTTCGTGCTGCATTCCAAGCGCGCGGTATCTTGCCGTAAAATTCCTTTCACTTAAAAACAAAATCCACCTTATGCATTTGAGGTGGATTTTGTTTTTAAGGACTTACCTAAACTCTATCTATTATTTTTGCAAGCCCGGTGTGTATTTATCTTCCCATTCTGAGATT
>DATFQC010000008.1:0-10548 GCA_035264425.1 Anaerolineales bacterium | reverse complement strand
GCTTAACTTTCACACTCACAAATCAGGGTCTGCCCAATATTTAAGATATATTTTCCGATCACCGCGACGTGCACTCCCAGAATCGTGTGGCAGTCCCGCGCGACAACCTGGGTGAAGAGTTCAAGATCTCTGATCTCATTTGATCCTACAAATGAAGCGACATAATCATTTAGGCTATAAACCTCCAATAATTTTTCATCGGGTATGTATGAGATGGTCAATGTACTTCCTTCCATTGGATTGCCGGTTTTAGGGCAAAGGGAAGGAACATTCACTTCATGGGTTTGCTTTCTCACCTTTGAGATGGTCGGATTTGCGATTGTTTTCAGAGTCATGGTGTATGCTGGAGACGCCTTTGTCCCAAAAATTCTGTTCAATCAGTGGATTTAATATCCTAAAATTTGATTGACCAGAATTAACGTCAGATTGCGTCGTAAAAAGGCGGGTTCATACTCGAAGATCAGGATTCTTCCAATGTAACTACCAGTTTTATTGCCAAAATTTTTCTGACGTTCATCTTCCAGCGGCAGCACATATTCTCGAACACGTCGCAAGGCATCATCCAGGGTTGGGGTAATCTTTTGTACCCCGGCCACCCAAATCACATTACGGCTGCTGTACGCGTAAGCGGGCAACTGGCTTCCCGTCCCGCTGGCAAAGACCAGCTCACCTGTCTCGGCCAGGGCATTGACACTGCCCAGGTAAAATTCTGCCAGAGTCCCCTGCCGTCGCATTGCCGATTGTTTGGCAGGATCTTTTTCAGCAAGTAAGTCTGCTTTGAAATTGCGCCAGGGATGCCGGCCGCTGATCAGTAAAGCCTCGAAGCCAATCTGTTGAAGCGTAACCGAACCACCTGTCATGACCACGGCCTGCTCTGGAATGATCGCCTGAATACGTGCCAGCGCGTCTTCTTTCGTTTCAGCCAATTCCGCATTGATTCCCCGTGCCTTAACGGCCTCTATTGTTTTGCGAATATGTTCCAATGTTGGAAGGGCGGCGTAGTCCATCAGAGCCTCCTTTCAGATTGAGCGGCATGCTCATCAGCCAGAGCTTATACATGAATTACAATTTCAAGGTCTTCGACATCGGGTGCATCCGTGAGTAAGGGCACAACTTTGCCAATTTCATCTCGGTAGTAATTGCTGTTGGGACCAGTTGTTTGTCGATCTTCTTCCTCTTCCCATAATGTAATGGTAATACCCTTGCCTGTACTTCGATCAACCAGAAGCAGATAGCCTTTGAAGCCGGTCTGCTTTTGAGCGGCGGGCACCGTGTGATCCCGAATAATGCTGATTGCCTCATCGAGTCTATAAGGTGAAAATTGAGTCGTGGTAACTCTGGCATACATGGTTTCATCTCCTTGATTAAACAAAAAGTATTCACGCATCGGCCATCCGGCGGCAGAATGAATACTTGTTAATGGTCGAAGTCTATAAGATTTGGTGTAACAGCTTATTCTTTCATCTTCACGTAAAAGATCAATTGACCTTCGATGTCCTGCGTGCGCATCTCGAAGCGGTCTTTTAGCTTGTTCAACATGCGCGAGAGTTGTTTGTGTCCATACGTGCGTGGATCGAAGCCAGGGTCCACCTGATAAATGGCGTTGCCCATCACATCCAGCCGTGCCCAGCCATCCTGTCCAACTGCCATTTCGAAGGCCTGACTTAAAACGGGCATAGGATCCAGCTCTTCTTTTTCTGGTTCTGTAGTTTCCGTACTCGTTTTTTTCGCCCGACTTGCTTGAGTCCGTTTTTGCTGGGTGGCTTTTTTCTCCTCCACTAAATTCTCGGTGTAGACGAATAGATCGCACGCATTGACAAACGCCTTCGGGGTTTTTTTCTCGCCAATTCCCATCACGAAAATCCCCGTTTCTCGGATGCGCGTGGCCAGCCGTGTATAGTCACTATCCGATGAAACCAGGCAGAATCCGTCCACCACACCGGAATGCATAATATCCATTGCATCGATGATCATTGCGCTATCTGTTGCATTCTTGCCAACGGTATAACGGAATTGTTGAATAGGCTGGAAGGCATGGTAGTTCAGGGTTTCCTTCCAGGAATTCATATTGTTTGTTGTCCAATCTCCGTAAATGCGGCGGACCGTCACCTGTCCCTGGCGACCCGCTTCAACGAGCATTTGGGGCAGCAGGGAAGATTGCGCGTTATCGCCATCAATCAGGACTGCGATCCTTTGACGACCATTGGTTAAAGGTTGATTAGCCATGAAGTGATTATATTATGGATTGTTAGGCACTGGTGTATTCAGGCTATCCGGATTTGGTGCAAATACGCCAATATCTTTACAGGAATCCACCCCCACGCGCTGGAACAATCCAGCATCGCCCGCAACTTCGATCTGGACAGGAGTATCCTGTTTATAAGTGCTGTCAACAGTCAATTTTGTTGTGACGTTATATCCAACCTGCAGGGTAGCTACTTCGACGGTTTTATCAGGATGCTCACGCCCTTCATCCAGAGCATTGAGTGTCACTTTTAAGTTTGTGAACTCAATGCCACCCGTATTTCTCAGGACAACAAAGGCGTTCGTGACTTCTCCCATACCGTGAATGACATCAACACTTGTATTGCATCCAAGTACTTCCACGGAAATTGAGGGTTCGGTGGGTGCACTTGTTTGCGTGATCATCGGTGCATCCGAAGGGATCAATGTGGGTACAAATGTGGCAGTGATGAAAGGAATGGCTGTAGAGGTTGCAATTTGAGGCGTTGCACTCGCGACACCAATGACAACTGGCGTTGCTGTAAAGATGAATGGCGTTTGTGTGGGAGGCAAAAATGGAGTTGGCGGGTTATAAGGGCCAGGTTGAATGACCCAGCCATTACAGGATGCCAGTAATAGCATCACTATCATCAAAGGAATAGTTCTTTTCATTCTCTTCTCCTCCCAATGATTGTATCCCGCTTCATAAAATTGAGTAAAGCCCCTGTGCGAACGGCTTCTAAGACTAGTCAAATTATTTAAAGCTGTCCGTTTTCTCCCCAGTTTTCCAATTTCTTCATATATTCAGGATTCTCATACCGAGATAACGCAAAGGCGGAGGCATAAGATGGCAATTCTCTACCAATCACATGCCTCGCGAGCAAATCTCCCACTCCACAGGCGGACATAATGCCATAACCTGAAACGGCCCCTATCATGTAAGCGCCCTCGGTACACATCGGTCCTACCAGGGGGCGATTCTCTCGCGTCTTTGTATAATATCCACCATCCAGTTGTGGGCGCGGCATCCTGCCAAAATATTCTTTCATGCGCGGCAGCATCACGGAAAGTCCGCGTAGGGCCACTTCCGGGTATTGTTCATCCATTTTGGGCGGCCAGACAGGTTCCATCACTTTCGTTTGATATTCCCATAACATTAGAATCGTCTGGCTTTCACCCGCGCCTTCGGGACGAGTGTGAGCACCGGATGGAAATGATTCCGTTAGCCATCTTGTTTCATCGTCCTCGGCTAAAGCTTCACGTTCTTCATCCTCCCAGGGCAGGGATTGGGGATCAGTCCAGATCAACAATGGTGCTTCACGGCTTACTACGCCCAATGGATCTTTGATTGCAGCTTTCAGATGAAGTTCCGTATGAACGGGCAAGTTAATTCCCAGCAACCTACCAACATCTTCTAGGTATGGACCGGCGGCATTCACAAAGACTGGAGAATCGACTCGCTCTCCTGTACTCAAGCCGACGCCACTTACCTGGTCGTTTGTCAGATTCACCTCTGTAACGCGGGCCGATTCAAACCGGGCACCTCGCCTGCGGGCCGTTTCGAGAAGGTACATCCCCAATTGTTGGGCGCTTAACCAACCCGCGCGTCGCACGTGTAACGCGGCAACTGCACTATCCGTTACATAAGGAAAGTATTTGTGAATCAGTTCATGGCCAATGAGCAAATCCGCTCCTGCGGCCTGATCGTGGAAGCCTTCTGCAGGGGAGGGTTGATAGTATAATGATGAAGACGAGTGAACGCGTATTGGGCCCGCTCCCAGGCTTGAGGTTCTTCGTGAAACAGTCTCGAGATTCACAATGCTACTTTCATTGGCTGTCAAATATAAGTAGCCTCGTCGATTCATCCGAAATACATTCCCACTTTCATCAGCCAAACCTTCCATTAAATCAATAGAACGATTCATCAGTGCAAGCATTTCAGAATCCGGCCACCAGTTGCGGTAGCATTCGGTGGAACGGTCACTTGTAAACGACAGGGGAGGGCGCTGGTCAACCAGGAGAATGTTTTTGACTCCCGCCTGGCTGAGGAAATGTGCGGCAGCAACTCCGGTAATACCGGCGCCGCAGATGACAACATCAGCGGTCCGGGTCATGAGTTAGAGAATTTGGCTTTTAGCTCTTCCCAGTTGGGCTCAACAAGGACGGAGCCATCTGGGAATACAATGGTTGGTACGCTTCGGTAACCCTTATTGATCTGGGTTACAAATTGTGTGGCTTCTGCATTCCCTTCCAGTCCCACCCGCAGGTGGGGAATATTGTTCGCTTCAAAGAATTTTTTTGCTCGCAGGCAATCTGAACAATATTCCGTGGCGTACATGACGATTTGGGATGGTGTGATAGTGTATAAGTCATTCATGGCTCGATGTGTGCCACAGCCTTCCTGAAAATTAGAACTTGCGAAAACGTTAATGCTCAATTCTGACCAATGTTGTAACATTCATTAATATTTGGCGTCTAGTAGTAATAGCTGCCTGAAATATAGATAACCGGTAAATATCGTTTTCTTACGGAAAATGGCTTTTTCTGGTGCTTCATGGCTAAGTATAATCATTTTCCTTATAGCAAGCATTACAATAAAGATAAATGGAACTATGACTAATCTGAAACGTTCATTTTTTGGCGCTGCCATCTATTTGGCATTGATTTTTGTGCTTGGTCAAATGGATTATGCGGGCCGCCCCATCGTTAATTTCGCTTCCTATTTTTACCTGGCAGTAATGGTGGCTGTACCACTAACACTCTTCTTTCCGTCCATTTCCCGTGTTTCTGTTTATGTTCCTATCTTGGTATGGGCCGGTGTTTACCTCGTTTTACTGCAAATCATCAATCGAAATTATTCAGCGAATCAAGGCGAGTTGCCTGTTGTTGTGTTGGAGTTTATACTGTTGGAAGTGGGGGTATGGTATGCCCACCAACTGGCGCTACAAATCAGCCACGCAGAATCTATTATGGATGCGCTGGCCTTGAGCGCCTTTCCCAACCAGGCCCGTAACATTGATGCAGAGAACCAGCGTATCAAAATCGAGCTGACGCGCAGTCGCCGTTATCATCGTCCACTGAGTGTTGTGGTTATTGAAGTTGAGTCAGAGGCTGAAAAGATCACGCGGGAAATGTTGAAGAGTATTCAATATGACCTGCTGAGCCGTTTTACAACTGCTCGGGTGGGACAAATCATTGACGACCGCATTCGCCAAACAGATTTGGTTTTGCGAGATCATAAGGGACGGTTTATTGTTCTCTGCCCTGAGACGGATTTTCCAAGTGCGGCGTTGCTGGCCAAAAGAATTTCCCAGGCGATCAAAGAGCGGACCAACTTGGGTGTGCTTTGGGGAGTAGCTGCCTTCCCGGATGAGGCGCTGACCTTTGAGGACCTCCTCCAAAAGGCCCGCGAACGTCTTGTTCCATCGACACCACTGCCGACTGAGCAGATTGCTATGGTCGATTCCCAATAAATGCTGGAAAGGGTTAAGTCATGAGTGTATTGCAAATGATCGGTATACCAGAGGAAGATTGGGTAAAGCGGTTTGATCCTCATAAACGCATCCTGACGGGCGAGACGTATTTGCTGGTAAAGCGGGTAGTAGATTTATCTCTAGTCCTGCTCACACTCCCTTTGTGGCTACCACTGAACGGTATTATTGCATTGATTATTCGGATCACGTCACCAGGTGCACCTGTGGTGTTCAATCAGCTTCGGACCGGAAAAGGTGGGCGCCGCTTTCATATGTATAAGTTCCGAACTATGGTGCCCAACGCTGAGGAGTTAAAGGCCAAGTACGCGCATCTAAATGAACTTCAATGGCCAGATTTTAAAATTACAAACGATCCCCGCATTACGAAAGTAGGGAAGTTTCTACGAAAAACCAGTTTGGATGAAATTCCTCAGCTGTTTAATGTCTTAAAAGGCGAAATGAGTCTAGTCGGACCGCGTCCTACTTCTTTTGGTGCTGAAACGTATAAGCTTTGGCACACCCATAGACTTGATGTCATGCCTGGCCTTACTGGTCTCTGGCAGATCGTTGGCCGCGCCCAACTGGAATTTGATGACCGATTGCGTCTTGATATTGCCTATATAGAACGCGCCAGCCTTTGGCTTGATATTAATATTCTTTTTCGAACCGTTATAGCGGTATTTCAATCTCGTGGAGCTCATTGAGGAAGTAGAGTTCCACCCTTTCTTACATTCGAGCTCGGTATTAATAAAAATATATTTCAATGAATAAAAGTAATTTTATATTTAAACCAGTGATATATCTGATTTTACTGATTTACATTCCCCTGACTTATACTGTATTGGCAATGGGAAATAAAATTATTGCTGCTCTTGTTCCGGAAGATCATTTCTTCGAGATTATTGGTGCATTCTCACTGTTTGTAACATCCCTTTTGTTTCTTTATGGCTTCAGAGTTGCGAGAAAATCTTTAGATAAAACCTGGATCTCTCTCATCAAACAACTGGTCTATCTGGGTCTGGCTTTGTTATTTTTCTTTGGGGCCGGTGAAGAAATTAGCTGGGGACAGAGAATCTTTGGCTTTAAAACTCCTGAGCAACTGGCTCAGGTCAATAAACAGGATGAATTGAATTTGCACAACCTGTCTGTTTTAGAAAACAGCAAGCTTTTTACTGCGGATCGCCTATTCGATGCTTTTTGGTTTTTGTTTGCAGTGTTTACGCCCGCTATTGCACTAATGTTACCTGCGTTTAAGCGCTTTGCAGGTAAATTTATTCCGATCGTTTTTTGGGGAATTGGTCTGTTATTTTTATATAACTATTTATGGGCCAAGGCTGCAAAGCTCATCTACGCGGCATCCTATGGATTTGACACGCTTTCACTGACACAGGCAACCCAGGAGATTAAAGAAAGTAATTATGCAATAGTATTTATTCTTGTCGGGTTGTTTGCCATCTGGGATCTAAATAACTCCAAAGATATCAATGCTGTCGCTTTAAAGCGTAGAACTGTACAAGTTGAGCCGGCATTTCACGATTAATCATCGTGCTTTGAATTGGTGATCATACCTATATTCAAAGAATTGGGCACAGTACTTTTGTATTCCATATTCCTATTTGCATAGGAAATCGTTAAGTGAAATGAACAAAAATAGACGTTTTTATTGGATAATGGCAGTAGTTGCCCTTATCGTTTTCTTTGTAATTTTGCGTGTATCACAATCCATGCTTAAGAATGTGAATCAAACTATGCCAACCACCTCTCTTACCAAGCATGGATCATCTCCGGTACCCACGGTCGACGAGACTTTATGCAAGCGGCCCTATCAGGACTCTTCCATCTGGAACATACCCATTGATTGGTCGGTTGCCAAAATTCATCCGATGAATGATTTAATGATGGCTGCTTTTTTTAAGGACTCCAATTGGATTGGAACCGATACCTCCCAATATACACCGAATGTATATCTGGTATCGAAGAACACGCCACTGGTCCCAGTAAAACTGAAAGAGTACCGATTTCGAGATGCGATTAAGGATACTGTCATACAGTATGGTGAGCCAGCCGGTATTGTAAGAATGCCCCTTCCGTCAGATGCGCGCCCCGCCATTGGCACAGATGGACAGCTTGTAGTAATCAACGTAGATACCAATGAAGAATGGGGACTTAATAATGGCTATCAGGATAACGAAGGGCATTGGTTTGCCGGGGGCGTTTATCGCTATAGCATTCAAAATTCTGGAATTCCTCCCGAAGGGTTTGGCCAGCGTGGAGCAGGTATTGGTCAACTGGCAGGCGTTGTAAGACGCTGTGAAGTGGATCGCGGCCGTATTGATCACGCAGTGACTATCGCTTATGATTATCCTTGTACGCCGGAAACGTGTCAACTCAATGGCTGGCCAGTGTCAATCCCTCCATTTCGAAAAACGGATGGGAAGGGTACATTTTCATATGATATTCCCGAAGGTGCTCGGATTGCCATCCGGCCCGAGATTACCAAGCAGGATATTGCAAAGGTATGTCGTGATATCCAAGGATGTGTGGTATGGACTTTGAATATGCAGGAATATGGCGGATTTATTGTGGATAACAGTGGTCATCCCAAGACGTATGCAGAAGGAAATACAACAGCTCATTGGGACTCATCCATCTGGACGGATGATATGTTAAGTCATATTCCCTCTGATTGGTATATTGTGCTCGATTGGAATTTACCTTCGACAAAGGCAAACTAGATGCGCACAAAAGAAACTCTCGTGCAGTTCCGTGAAAAGGCTGATAGCCTTTATGTCAATTCGCTTCAGCGTACATATTTTAAGATGTTTGGTCATCAGGTTGGTCAAAGGTTTGCTATTGTGGGGAATGCTCGCACCGGCTCGAATTATCTCCTGGATGGATTGAAAACCTCCCCCTCCATACGGATGTATCATGAGATATTTGCAGATCATAATCGCCAAGTCGGGAAGGATTTTGACCGAGTGTTTTCAACTGTCTTTCAACCGGAAAGTAAATCCACAAAAATGGTTGGATTTAAAGTTTTTTATAATCATCTCACCGCAGAGGAGTGGCAAAAATTCCTGACGTGCAAAGATCTAAAAATCATTCATCTCATCCGCAGAAATCGTTTGAGAACTGTAATTTCCCTGGAAATTGCCTTCAAAACCGGGCAATGGACCCAATCTGGCAAGGTCAATTCGGGTGAAGTCAAGCTCAAGCGTTTAATGCTGGATCCTCCCAAATTAGTCAAGAGGCTTGAACAAATTGAAGAAGGTGAAGCGACAGCTCGATCTCGTTTTTGTGACCGACAGTTCCTGGAAGTCGCTTATGAAGAACTGGTGCAATCGCCAAAATCAGTATTTGAATCTGTGGGAAGCTATTTAGGAGTCGACGGAATTGATCCTGGTCGAATTAGGCTGAGAAGGCAAAACCCAGAAACTTTGCAGCAATTGATTATCAACTACGAGGAAGTTGCTGCAGCCTTGCGAAATAGCAGGTTTGAAGAATATCTTGAACAGTAATATTGTATCGAGCGAGTTGGCTTGACTCTCTTGCAAATTAAGCGCAAGATTTTTGAAATGAGTAAAACATGAATATCACCAAAAACGATCTTTTCTATGTGTTGATGAGCATTGTTGTTGCTTCGATTGGGGTGATCGCGATCAGTAATGCAAATACTAAAATCGGCCTTTATGGTTTACTAGGCTTGCTCGCAATTGCAGTAATAATGGCCATTATTATCCGGCCAAGTTTAGGCGCAAACATCCTTGTCTTTGCGATATTTACAAATATTTCTGATGCGCTTACCACCCAGGGTTTCCCAGGGATCATCAAACCGTTGGTAGGTATCGTTGCCCTTGCCCTTGTGATTCGTTATATCTATGCTGGACAATTACCGGTTTGGCATCGCAAGACGGTTCGGATTGAGGCTTTTCTGCTTGCCTACTTTATGATGGTGAGCTTATCCTTTCTTGTCGCCTCAGATAAGGATCGCGTCCTCACAGAGATCTTGGATTTGGGGAAAGATATGATCATCATTTATTGCATCATATTTGCCCTGCGAGATTCTCAGTCATGGAAGCAGACGACCTGGCTGATTATCATTACAACGGCTGCCCTTTGCTGCTTGAGCTTATATCAACTTGTTACGCATAACTATAACCAAACCTTTTTTAGATTTGCTTCGATCACAATGGATCAGGTGTTCGGAGATTCATCGACGCCTCGCATTGGCGGACCGATTAATGCTCCTAACCTGTGGGGTCAAATATTAGCTGCAGTTTCCACATTGCTTATTTTTAGAATTATTCATGAAAAGCAGCGCTTGATAAAACTGGCTGCTCTTTTTATGCTTGGGATCATTTCATATATTATTTTGAACACGTATAGCCGCGGCGCCTATCTGGTCCTGGCGATCGACGTAGTTTTAATCCTTTTTGTATTTGAGAAGCGTTTTAATCCAATTGTTGCGTTTGCCGGTTTGGCTGTCCTAATTCTGTTAATACCCTTCCTCCCAGCAACATACCGTGATCGCTTTATTACTTTGTCCGCCTTCACCGCGCAGAACGGCATCTATCAGGATACTTCATTTCGAGGACGTACGAGTGAGATGTTGACCGGCTTAACGATGTTTGCTTCCCATCCGATTTTAGGAGTGGGAGCGGGAAATTATCCTTTAAACTATCAGCACTATGCCCAGTTGATCGGTATCGAATTCAGAGCCGAAGCACGCGATCCTCATTCCCTTTATGTCCAGTTATTGGCTGAAACGGGAATTTTAGGCACCCTTGCATTTTTTGCGATGGTATTTTTCTTGATTCAAGCACTGAACAAAGCTTGCCGAGCCATTGAACTA
>DATFQC010000007.1:0-2667 GCA_035264425.1 Anaerolineales bacterium | reverse complement strand
ATTTGGTTTTGCCTCTTTCAAGAAATGCTGCAGAATTGTTTCCAATTTCTCGCCTTGCACCGCAGAAGATGAAAACGCCTTTACATCTTCCTGCATCCATACAGGTTCACCTTCCTGTAGCATGCCTTTTTGTTGATAATCTGCGATCTTGGCTTTTGTGATCTTCTTGCTGCTTTCTACATTCGGTTGGTCAAACGCATTTACTCCCAAAACTGAACAAGCCACCACCGTTGCAATTTCCCAGCGATACATTTCTGCCCCAATTTCATTCACGTTGGGGATTTCAAATTCCAACACGGGATGTCCGGCTTCACGCAACGCTTTGATGTTTTCATTGAGTTCGCCTGTCTGGCGTAGGTAGATAAACAGGCAATCCTGGCCATAAGCATGGGCGTCGCCAATGGGTTCAAGTGGAACCGGTAGAATTCCCTTTCCATTCTTACCACTGGACTCCGCAATGATCTGCTCGATCCAGCCTGCAAATGCAGATAAAGGTGCATCACTCAGGATTGTGAGCTTGTCGCGGCCTCCCAAAGCGGATTCGCCGAGGGCAGCCCCCAAGACCAAGCCAGGATTACGCGCCGAGGGGACATGTTCTCCACACTGACTCTTCATCCAATCCGCGCGGCCAAGGAACTGGTTTAGATCCATGCCAAGTAATGCAGCAGGAACCATACCAAAATCTGTCAGCGCAGAATACCGTCCACCCACTGATTCATCTGCATGAAAAATTTTCCTAAAGTTATGGGTCTGGGCCAACGCTTCCAATGATGTCCCAGGATCGGTGGTTGCAATAAAATGTGAGCCATCTCCATTACTTAATTTCCAGAAATAATCAAACGCTGCCATCACTTCTGCAGTACCGCCGGATTTGCTGGCAACAATGTATAAGCTTTTATCCGGTGGAAAGCTCCCACTCGTCAGAGATACCTGTTCGGGATCTGTTGAATCTAAAATTGCCAGGGACAGTGGAGCTTCTATCTTTGATGCGGCTTGTAAAGAACTAAGCACCTCCGCCGTAAGTGAAGAACCACCCATTCCCAGAACGAGCACCCTCCGAATCCCTTCCTTGTGAATTTCATCTGCAAAGGCCTGATAGGCAGGGATCAGAGCCCGCGCCTTTTCAGGCGAGTCCATCCAGCCCATACGTTTTCTGACTTCGGCTTGGCCATCAGGATCATTGGCCCACAAGGTAGGATCATGTTTCCATAAGCGGGGAGCAACGGAATCAGTCTCAAGCTGGGCAATCCGTTTAGATACAGAATCAGCAATGGGTCCAAGCGAAGAAACGGCACTGACTCGCCTCACATCGATTGTTTTGAGCAACTGCGTAAATGCCTCGGCAAATGCCTTGACTCCTTCCACTTCCAATTCCTGAGTCACGACATCCATTGAAATCCCGTTGGCTTCGAGTTGTTTGATCGCCTCCTGTGCCTGATCCAAGCCGCGCGTAAGAGTAATTTCGATTTTGGCGTGTTCACGCACGGCTTCGAGTGTGGCAGGCGGAACGGTATTAACCGTTTCGGGGCCAATGAGATTATCAACATAAATTGTGTCTGGGTAGGCAGGATTCTTGGTACTGGTACTCGCCCACAGGGGTCGCTGCACACGCGCACCTTTGATCTTGAGGTTTTCCCAACGATGGGTTGCAAAGGTTTTCTCGTATTCATCATAGGCAAGCTTTGCGTTCGCAATAGCGGCTTTACCACTTAAGGGTGAGCCCTCGGGAAGTTTGGGGTCAATCTTAGTATCCACTCGCGACACAAAAAATGATGCAACCGAAGCAATATGATGTATGGAATGTCCTGCGGCTACATGATCTTCAAGGCCGCTTAGATACGCCTCCATCACTTCCGCGTAACGCTTAAGAGAGAAAATCAGCGTGACATTGACATTAATGCCGACGGAGATCGCTTTACGAATGGCAGGAATACCCTCCTTCGTTGCAGGAATCTTGACCATCAGGTTCGGACGTCGAACCCTTGCCCACAATTGTTCCACCTGGGCAATGGTCGCATCAGTGTCATGCGCAATGTATGGACTGACTTCCAGGCTTACATATCCATCACCCCCATTGGTTTCTTCATAGAGCGGGCTGAATAAATCACACGCGGCGCGAATATCCTCGATGGCAAGCTGCCAGAAGATTTTTTCCGCGTCCCAGCCTGCCCACGACATTGACTTAAGAGCCGCATCATAATCTTTTGTTTTCGAAATGGAATTGTTAAAGATCGTCGGGTTGGACGTCATGCCACGGATGTCGCCACGCTCAATCATGGCTCTGAGTTCGCCATTTTCGAGCTGTTTGCGCTGGATGTTATCCAGCCAGAGAGATTGACCAAGAGATGTGAGTTTAGCAATTGAATTCATAGTTGATTCCATATAATAGTTTGAGGATTCGAAAATTCACAAGTTGAACTTTAGAGCTCTACCTTACCAACCTCTTCAAGATTATGAATTTTTTCTACTCGTCTCGATAACCTTTCCCCGCCCGCATCATTTCCAATATAACGCGCTTCCAAGAATGCCTTTATCAACGCGACCGCAAGTTCCGGTCCAATCACGCGTGCCCCCAAACATAACACATTCATGTCATCATGCCGAACACCTTGCGCCGCAGAATAGGTATCATGGCAAATAGATGCATATACACCCTTCATTTTGTTC
>DATFQC010000006.1:0-6341 GCA_035264425.1 Anaerolineales bacterium | reverse complement strand
CGATAGGTCCAAACGGGCTCTTCAGGTTCTGGAGGGGGTGGAGGAGTTTTTGGAGTTGGCATATCTATCTAACCTTTCATATACATGAAAGTCTACGATAAAAGTGTACACCTTTTGCACCTACAACTGCGAGCAAATTTCCTGTCCTCGATCCAGTTTCGTCATCCATTTTCCAAACAGATTGTTTTTCTCAACTCTGCCTTTTGCACTTTCCCCATTGCATTGCGCGGCAAATCATCTCTGAAGACAATGGACTTCGGCGACTTATAGGGTGCAAGACGCTCCCGACAAAAAGCAATCAAATCTGCACGTGAAATTGATTCGCCTTTATTTAGCACCACCACGCCTATGACTCGTTCTCCCCACTCGCGATCAGGGCAGCCAATCACTGCGCACGCCGCAACAGAGGGATGCTCCGCTAGAACGCGTTCCACCTCAGGGGGATAGATGTTGAGGCCGCCACTGATGATCAAATCCTTGGAACGACCACACAACGTTAAATAGCCATCCGGTTCGCGAAAACCCAAATCGCCGGTCCGGAACCAACCGTCGGCTGTGAACGATTCAGCGGTCTTCTGTGGTTGCTTCCAATAGCCTTTGAAAATGTTCGGTCCGCGGAGTTGTACCTCACCAACCTCGCCCTCTGGTAAAGGCTGATCATTTTCTGGATTCACAACTCTTACTTCCACACCCGCCAGAGGCAAACCGACAGAACCCAAACGCCGTTCCTCATTTAATGGATTCGAGCAATTCATGCCTGTTTCGCTCATGCCATAACGTTCAAGTAAAGTGTAGCCAAATGTCTGTTGAAAGCCTGTGAACACTTCATCAGGCAAACGGTCTGAGCCAGAAGTGATGAGCCGTACGTGCGATAAATCAAATTGATCTGCATCCGGCACATCCAGCAATCTCTGATGAATCGTGGGAACCGCCATAAAAACAGAGCATTGCCCATCCGCCAGCATTTCTAAAACTTTTCTCGCATCGAACTCACGCATCAACAAAGTTGTTGCTCCCGCGTGTAAAGCCCCATGGAACGCGACAAACAATCCGTGGACATGAAAAATTGGCAGCACATGCAATAGCACATCATCCGATTGCCAGCCCCAGGCTTTATGAAGAGCTTCCAGATTAGAAGTCAAGTTGCCATGTGTGATCTCGGCTCCCTTGGGTCGTCCTGTGGTCCCGCTGGTGTAAATGATGATGGCTGTGTCATTATCGGTGGTCGAGTAAGGTTGATTGTTTGTTGCGAGACTGCCTGGTAATTGGTAATTAGTGATTAAGGATTGAAATTCTTCTGGCTTGGCAGGATTGAGAAAAACACATTCCTGCAAATCAGGCAATTCAGGAAGAATGGTTTGGATTTTTTCTCTGGATGATTCAAGCCCGAAAAATAACTTTGCCTCCGAATCTGCCAGAAAATATTTCAGTTCATCGGGCGGGTACGCCAAATTAAGCGGCAAAGTGACAGCTCCCTGACGTACCGTTGCCAGATGCAAAAGGATAAATTCCAGGCTTTTCGAAAGTTGTAAAGCCACGCGGTCGCCGGGCTGCAGCCCCAGGCTCTGCAGATACCCGGCGGTACGATTGACTAGTTTATCCAGCTCTGCATACGTCACTCTCTGTAATGGCGGATCAATAAATTCCAGCGCGATTTTGTCGGGATATTTGCGGACGTTATTATTAAAGGCTTTTAGAAAAGACATAGAGAAACCTTCGAATCCAGGATTTTAATATTCTCCATTTTAGCAGGATAGCTTCTACAATCCAATAAAGGCCTTCTCATATAGAGCAATATTCTGCAAGACAACGGAAACGAGATTATGATACAAAATACGCAAGGAATGATGATGCAATCAAAAGAATGGACGAAAATCTCGCATAACACTCAACTCGATGTTGAACTTTTGCACGCCTATTACGTTCAACATGCATATCCACGGCATAGCCACGATTATTATGTGATCAGCCTCATTGAACGAGGCCGTCAATCATTTACACATCAGGGTGCAAAACATCGGACTCCGCCAGGTGGCTTAATTTTGATTAACCCGGGTGAAGTTCATACCGGAGAAGCAGTGGATGCACAAGGTTTTGAATTGCGATCGCTGTACCCCTCCACAGCCGTTATGGAAATGGCTGTCTTTGAATTGACAGGCCAACGAGCTCTTCCGTTTTTTAAGGATGTTCAAGTGAACCACCGCTGGGCAACAGACAGTATTTCGTCTCTACATAGAGCAATTTTGGACGGAGCGGGTAGGCTGGAAAGTGAGTCACGCTTCCTTTGGACGATGGCTGAACTCATTAAACGATATGCCGACGTGGATTCACGCGAGCGACATCTGGGGAAAGAAAAACAAGCAATTCAGCAGGTACGCCAGTATATTGATGAACATTTTGCGGAGAGTGTTACGTTGAGCAGGTTGTCTCAACACGTATCTTTCAGCCCTTACTATCTCCTGCGGGCGTTCCGGGCCGAGGTTGGGATGCCACCCTATGCCTATTTGGAAAGCGTGCGCATCCGACATACCCAGCGACTCATTAAAGCGGGTAAGCCGCTGGCACAGGTGGCTGCTGAGGTTGGGTTCAGTAATCAAAGTCATATGACACGCCAATTCAAAAAGATCATAGGCGTAACGCCTGGTCAGTACGCGCAACACATTCGATACTAATTTCTTGGAGCCTTATGATAACCAGTTTGCTTCCTATTATTTCCTACATCCTGATATCAAGTTTTACGCCTGGGCCCAGTAACATTTCCAGTGCTTCCATGGCAGTCATTCATGGCTATAAAAACACACTGAGATATCAGGCTGGTCTCGCGGCTGGCGTTTTCGTCCTGATGTTGTTGAGTGGTTTGCTTTCTACAACCCTCGTGCATATCTTTCCCGCGTTCGAGCCCATCATGCGTTACATTGGCGCAGGCTACATTCTTTATCTGGCATTTGGGATTCTGAAAGCCAGTTATACTTTCACCGAAAAAGATGTAAAACCATTAGGGTTTCTACATGGCTTCATGTTGCAGATCTTAAACCCCAAGTTATTTGTTTATGCATTCACGTTGTTTTCTGCATTCCTGGCTACAACGACCGGCAACATAACCTTCTTGATGTTGATAGCGGTGGCTTTAGCAGCAGTCTCTTTGTGCGCCACATCACTCTGGGGCTTATCTGGAATAGCGATTAAAACCCACCTTCATCAGCCTGGCGTGAATCAAATCCTCAATATCAGCCTCTCACTCTTATTAGTTTATACGGCGATTTCGCTTATGGGTATTATTTAAGCTTTGAGAGCCGCGCCAATCGCCGCCAAAGATGGCGGCTTAAGCTACTTATGACGAGCGCCAGCGGGGGATACGCAATGGAATTTTCTCATCCCCCAACTCGTGACAGAATGCCATCAGCCGCTTATAAGCACCCTGCCACTTCAGGTCAGCCAGCTTCTCTTTTAAAGGAACATCTTCACGAATTGTAGCCAACTTCTTATAAAGCTGAGCTTCGTCTCGTCGTTGAGCCAGGCTTTCAGCCAGACTTGACGCTCGGCCAGCGCTTATAGATTCCACCTGCCACTTCGCCGGGTTAGCCGGAATTTTTTCCAAATGCCCGTAATGGGAAAGCACAACCGAAGCGGATTTAGCGCCCCAGCCCGGAATGCCAGGAAAGCCATCCGCCGAATCACCCACCAACGCAAGCCAATCCGGGATGGATTGAGGGGAAACGCCGTACTTCTCGACGACGCCGGCTTCATTAATGATGATTTCTCGCCGACGATCCCAGCAGACGATTCTGTCTCCGGCGACTAGTTGTGCCAAATCCTTGTCGGGTGAACAGATGAGGATCTGTTCCACAGATTTGGTCTTACCGAAACGTTTTGCAGCGCTGCCCAAAGCATCGTCCGCTTCAAATTCCACCATCGGCCAGACGACTACTCCCAGCGCGGAAACGGCCTCTTCCGCTAATGGAAATTGAGCAAGAAGATTTGGGTCGACACCTTCACCCGTTTTATAGCCAGTATAAAGCTCGTTGCGGAACGACTCAATCACGTGGTCGAACGCAACACCGACATGCGTGACCCCCGGACTCGTCAGTAACATTAACAGACTTCGCAAGAGTCCAAGCGTTGCGCCAACTTCTCGTCCATCGGGCGTCTTCTTTGGAGGAGCACCGAAATGGTTTCGGAAAAGTTCATAAGTACCATCGATTAAGTGAATCTTCATAGACAAATTCTATCATGCTGGCTGAACATGACGGATATGAACCCTTTAGCGCGGCGGAATATTCTGGTTGCGATGCAGGATGTTGTGCGGGTCATAGCGCTGTTTGAGTTTCTGAAGGCGATCAAACGCTTCAGTGCCGAACGCAGCCCGCACGCGTTCAATGGGCTCATCGGCCTGCATATAGTTGATATATCCACCACCACTAAACGACCACGGCTCGACAGCCAGTGCGGTTTCACGCGCCCAATGGATTTGTTCAGAATCAAGAGCTGGATCCTTCCAAACCGCCAGCGCGCTGACGTTGAACGCTGCATGGCGGAAGCCTGCTGCTCCAGCAGGCGCGTCGGCATCTTTTGGTGCCCCATGCAAAGACTCAATCATAATGCCTCCGGGTGGACGACCCAGCCCAACGAGACGCCTGAGCAATTCATCAAGCAACTCGTCCGGGAGTTCGCGCACAAAGTGACCCTTCCAGTAGTGCCGATTCTCGCCATAAGATGTGTCGATCACGCGCTGTTGATCAAGAAACAGTAATTTTCGCACTTCATCCTGGATAAGACCGGGTGCCGAACGCAGCATTCGTAGTGTTTCAGGATTAGCATCCGGCCCCGTATAACAGGGATTAATTTCAAGAATAGGTACTAGCGATTCATCCAGTGCCAGCGACACCTGACAACTGAGATCACGTGGAGAACGCTCAACGACATTACGGTAGCGGAGCAGCGCTTCACGGACGCCTGCGCCTCTGTACAGGAGGCGACCGCCTATCACCTCCTGGAGGGGATGCAAACGGAATTCTACTTGAGTGACGACTCCGAAGTTGCCACCTCCACCGCGGAGTCCCCACAGGAGGTCTGCATTTTTATCGGCATCCACGTGGACAAGTGTTCCATCAGGAGTAATAACATCTGCCCCAATGATATGGTCGCATGTGAGGCCGTACTGCGCCGTCAGGTGACCAATCCCACCACCCAAGCTGAGTCCCACTACGCCTGTAGAAACGACAACACCTCCAGGCGTGACGAGACCGAATGCCTGAGTCGCTGAGTCGAAATCAAGCCAGGTCGCGCCGCCTTGCGTGCGGGCAGTCCGTGCCTCAGCATTCACTTCAACGTTACGCATGAGTGATAGGTCGATCACAAGCCCCCCATCGCAAACATAGTGACCCGCGGGATTATGTCCGCCTCCACGCACAGCTATCTCCAGGTTGTGCGCCCGCGCGAAATCGAAAGCGACCGCGATATCGTCAGCGTTTTTACAGCGTGCGATCACGGCCGGACGGCGGTTAATGAGGGCATTGAAGCCACGGCGGGCTGTGTCATATTCGGGAGCCGCAGGATCGATAACAGTGCCAGCCAGCGAATGTCGTAATTCATCCAGGCTCTTGTCTGATAGAACCCTGCCCCGATTCCCCGCTTGGGGATCTGCATTCAAGTTAGATTTGGGATTCATCATTTTAGTCACACCTCATGTAAGAAAGAATTTCTCAAGCACGGGTGTGAGCACCTCAGGCGTTAGATCGTGAAATTGACCTTCCAAGGCTTGTCGCTCAACGTGAGGCAATAGCTCGATTAGAGCCTCAGCAGCATTTCGGGACCATGCCGGACCGGAACTCCCATAGATGACCAGGGTTGGTATTGTGACGGTTTTCCATCGTTCAACCGGTAACGGACCACCTCGCATCGTGCCCTCCATAATCATGGCATCAAATACGAGCGTATGCGCTACCGATTCAACACTGGGCCAGAAGGGTTGCGTGCGCATACCAGCAACCATGTCCGCAGGCATCAGAGAGCCCTTGGTCATGAACGTCTCGGCAGCATCTCCCCTGCGACCAGAGGCGATTAAGTTCTTTAGTTGGTCAACTATGTTTTCGGGAGGAGGTTCGCGGCTGTCATCGACAACAAACGGCGGTTCGTAAATCGCCAGTTTCGTGATGTTCGACCCATATGCCGCCGCATCCAGGGTCAGCACACCACCCGATGAGCCACCAAAAACAAATGCAGATCCACCCGCTTCCCCAATGAGGGCATTAATATCTTCAATTTCGCGCGCAACCGTGTAGGATTGGGTATCACCACTTTCTCCGCGGCCGCGTCGATCGTAGTTGTAGACAGTGAAATGC
>DATFQC010000005.1:0-3501 GCA_035264425.1 Anaerolineales bacterium | reverse complement strand
GTCCGGGTCAGTAATGTATTGTGTAGGGAACGTCGCGACAATCGTATCGAATAATTCATTTGGAAAGGGGAGGTTCTGGGCCATTCCCCGAGTTAGACGAATTTGCGTATAGACATTATAGAGATCGTTTGTTCCCGAGCCTAAAAAACCCGTCAAATTGCGTATTGCGAGCCGACCCATCTGCGCAGATTCGTCTATTCCAACGGCGAACAGGTTCCGGCTGAGAAGGATCCGCTGCAAATGCCCGGGACCATGACCAATTTCAAGGACTCGATTCCCTTCGATAAACGGGATCACGCTGCCTACCCAGTCCTTCCAGCGATTTAATGAAACAGCGGCGGCCACGAGATCGTAGCTGAACGCGAATTGGTGATAAAGTAAACGGAAGAAAACCCGCAGGATCGTTTTCACAAACGTAGCAGTCCTATGGATAAGCAAAGCACGCCGCGCCGCGGCAGTGTATGGATAAAAAAAGGGTTTGACTGCAGAGCCAGTCAAACCCTTGCTTTGTTGAATGTAACTTATTACACAGCGGTTGTTCCGCTGGTTTCGTCTGATTGCTTGTTTACCTTGCTGCGGACGGCTTCCACAGCGCTCTTGCCACGCTCACGGACATCTTCCACAACACCCTTGCCGCGCTCACGAGCTTCATCCATCATTTGCTGGCTTCGATCACGAAGCTGCTGCGCCATCTCATCCGCGCGGGCACGAGCATCTGCTGCGGCGGCTTCGGCACGAGCCATGGCTTCCTCTGCACTTACCTGGGCCTTATCACGCAGTTCGATGGATTTATCCTTGATCAGTGCCCGAGTCTCTTCGCCCGTTTGAGGTGCGAACAAGAGAGCCACAACAGCACCTGAAAGCCCCCCAACAATGAAGCCTACAAGAAAGGCGCCAAACTCATCACGGTCAGACATGGTAACCTCCTTCTGGTTATCAAACATTTTGGAATTGTATACGTGAAATTCATCCCAGATTTTACATAGATTTCTTGATTTCTGCAAAATCTGCAGATTGCTTTGAAGAAAGGATCTGGTTTACTTCTTCCTGATGCCCATTAATTCTATCACGCGGTTCATGCCTGCGAGGTAGCCGTTAAGTTTGATCACTGGCTCGACCATATTTTCTCCCAGGAACTCCGCAGTACCCCGCAGATTGTTGACGGTTTCGTTGGTAGCGGTCAGAATAGGGCGCACTTCGTTCTGCAAGAGATTGATCAGGCTTGCAAGCTGGATGATTAAAACAATCATGGCGACACCAATGATCAATGATTCCAATGCGACAATAATGATGAATACGTCGCGGATCTTGTCCGTTGGGGTGGCGGGCTGAAGCAGGAAAAAGATTGCTATTCCAAGAAGCACCACCAGGATAATTACACCAATGATCACACCAATCATGATGCGTTTCATCTTCTGGTCCTGCTGACTCGCTTCAGCAGCCTTTTCAGGAGAAAACTGAGAGTTCAGTTGTTGAGAATCAGTTGTTTCCATGAAATGATTATAGCATCTTAATTATTAATTCATGCTAAGCAATTTCATCTCATGACGTAGGGTTTCACCCCATCCCTCGCGAAAAGGGCGGGGGTTGTATCCCAATTCGCGTTTCGCTTTTCTGTTATCACCCAGATAGGTGGGCCCTGCAATCTCTCGCAGCCCTTCTGATGTGTAGGTTTCGGGCAGGAAACTGTCGAAGGGCTTCACGATTACAGATAATGCTTTCATCACTTTGTATGAAACGACTCCAGGCGCGCGTTTGCCTGTAATCTGGCTGGCAAGTTTGAAGGCATCCACGACTTTGTATGGTTCTCCAGCAATGATATAACTTTCGCCGATTTTCCCCTTTTCCATTGCCAGTATATGTCCCTGGACGATGTCATCCACGTGCCCCCAGCAGAGGCTGGTCTGGGATGGAAGCATAGGTAATTTTTGATTTAGGAAATCCTGAATATTGATGTGTAACATGGATGTATCCCCCGGGCCGTAGATCACGCCGGGCATCACAATGACAAGTGGCAGACCCTTTGCAATAAATTCCTTTGCAACCTCATGTGCGACTGCCTTGGTGCGGTCGTATTCACTGAGGTGTTGCCCGCTAAAGTGATAAGTTTCATCCTTCATTTCGCCTTTGGTGTCAGAATTAACCACCAGGGAACTGGTGTATACACCCTTGGGAATCTTCAACTCCTGCATAAGCTCTACTACGTTACGTGTGCCTTGTATATTGACTCTTTCCCCATCGCTTTTATCTTTTACTCCGATCTTATACCAGCCTGCAACATGAAACACACCATCCACACCTTTCATCGCTTCACGCATAGACTCCTTATCGGTTACGTCTCCTTTAAATAATTTCACCCCGATATCGTGCAGATCCTTTGCTTTGTCAAGATTCCGCACCAAAGCATGGACTTCATGTCCAGCTTCGCGCAGTTTTCTTGCAAGCACGCCTCCTACGAAACCCGTGGCACCGGTCACAAAATATTTCATGGAATCTCCTTGATGTGAATTGCTGCTATTGTATCAACCTTGACAACTGCAGCCGCATCCGTTATTATATCATCACGACCTACCGTTCGGTAGGGAGCATTTATGACGAGAGAAGATATTCTCGAAGCTGCAGCACAGGTTTTTCGCCAGAAGGGATTTCATGGCGCGTCGATGCAGGATATTGCCAAAGCTGTAAACTTGCAAAAAGCCAGCCTATACCATCATATTTCGTCCAAGCAGGAAATATTGCTTGCGCTGCTTGATCGGGCGCTTGAAACTCTCTTTGAACGCATTTCCCTAATCTCAAATCAACCTATTCCCGCGGACGAAAAACTGCAACAGATGATCTGTGCCTATTTGCAAATTCTGGCTGAGAATACAGATCTCTCAACTGTTTTGTTATTTGAGCATCGTTCCCTGGAGCGTAAACAACATGCCCGTCATGTGCCGAACCGCGATAAATTCGAAGCCCTGTGGCGTAACGTTCTTGTAGAAGGAGTAGCCTCAAAGAGTTTCAAATGTGATAATCCGGCACTCACAGCCCGTGCCGTTCTCGGCATTATGAACTGGACAATCACGTGGTACCATCCCAATGGGGAGCTAACTATTAATCAGATCGCGGATCAATATTCGAATTTGCTTCTGAGTGGTTTGTTGCAATGAGTGAATTGCCGACGTTTGACGACTTTGAGACTTCCGGTGGAGCAAAAATCCATCGAATTCCGCTGGAGGTCTTTCCCAACTTCTGGGCGTATGTGTATGTTGTTCAAAAAAATGAATATTGTGTTCTGATCGATTCCGGTTCAGGCACCCACACTTCTCATGAAAATTTATTATCTGGCTTACAAAAGATGGGAATAGAGCCTTCAGATTTGACTCACATCTTGTTGACCCACGCGCATATTGATCACTTTGGCGGACTTTCCAAACTGCGGCCAATCACGGGTGCGAGGATCGGAGTTCACGAATTAGATGTGCAGACGGTTGCACATCATGAAGCAAGCCTGGCATT
>DATFQC010000004.1:0-10444 GCA_035264425.1 Anaerolineales bacterium | reverse complement strand
TATCCTATGTGGAAAATCTCGCGCGCCAGGCAGGCGCGATTTTGCGTGCGGGTTATGACAAAGAACATCAGGTGGGCTATAAAGGTGTGATCGATCTTGTTACTGAAGTAGACCATCTATCCGAGAAATTTTTGCTGGGCGAAGTGCAAAGAGATTTTCCTGACCATCACATTTTTTCAGAAGAGTCCGGAGTCATTCAAGGGGATGATGAACATATTTGGTATATTGACCCCCTGGATGGGACGGTGAATTACGCGCATGATATCCCTATCTTCTGTGTTTCGATTGCCTATGCTTCCCATTCAGATCTGACGCTGGGCGCGGTCTATGATCCGATGCGCGACGAAATGTTTCTTGCTGAACGCGGCAAGGGCGCTCATCTCAATGGACGGGCTCTGCGCGTATCCTCCGCTACCGAACTGCAAAAAAGTCTACTGGTGACAGGCTTTCCTTATAATGCCTGGGACACGCCGCAGGACAACTTTGCCAACTTTGTGAAATTTGGCAAACTCACACAGGGAGTCCGCAGGCTTGGCTCGGCAGCTCTCGATCTTTGTTATGTGGCGGCCGGCCGCTTTGACGGCTTCTGGGAGATGTCGCTCCATCCCTGGGATGTGGCCGCAGGTGGGCTGATCAGTGAGGAAGCTGGCGCACTTGTGACCAATGTGCATGGTGGACCTGATTTTATTTCTCAGCCTCAGTCCGTGATTGCGGCTGCGCCCGGGATTCATACCGAAATATTGGAAAAACTAAATAACCAGTAATTCGAATAACGGATGAAAATTACTCCGCCTTTTGCCTTTTATCCAAAAACATGACAAAAGTCAGATGAAATATCCTAGTAAAGCAGTAGAATAGGGGTTATATCGTCTGATTAGTAATGCCAAGCAAGTCTATTCCTATTAGCAAGACCAAGATTATCGTGCCGCATCGCCGGCCCGAGTTACTTTCCCGTTCCCGTTTGCTGGAGAGTCTGAAATCGTTGCTGGACAATAAACTCCTGCTGCTCTCCGCTCCCGCAGGTTATGGCAAGACCTCCCTCCTGATTGATCTCGCAATCAATGTTAAGATGCCTGTCTGCTGGCTCTCGCTCGATCTGCTTGATCGTGACCCTCAGAGATTCCTTGCGTACTTGATCGCGTCACTGGCGGAGCAGTTTCCGCGGATTGGTGAAACCTCTCGTCCTCAATTGAACCGTCTGAAGTCAATCGAGCAGGATGCCGAATCCCTCCTTATCACGCTTACCAATGAAATATATGATCAGATTGAAGATGATTTCCTTCTGATCATTGATGATTTTCATCTCCTGGATGATTTCCCCATCATTTCCACACTGGTGAATCGTTTTCTTGAACTGGTGATGGAAAATTGTCATGTCCTTCTTTCTTCTCGGACCCTGCCTAATTTGGATGATGTGACCCTGATGGTTGCGCGCGAGCAGGTGGCCGGCTTGAACCATGTTGAACTGGCATTTGTCCCGCGCGAAGTACAGGCTTTGTATGCACAAAACTATCACGAGCATCTATCGGAGGAAGCTGCCAAGGATTTGATCGATCAAACGAGCGGGTGGATCACGGGCATGGTACTTTTCAACTCACCTGGGATGGCGCGGGTTTCAGGCGTGGACATGTTTGGGTATTTGGGACATCAAGTGCTCGATCAACAACCTGAACCAGTGCGCGAATTCCTCATGCGCACTTCCCTTCCCGAAGAGTTCAACTCTGAATTTTGCGAGATGGTGCTGGGTCGGCTTTATTCAGAACCTCAAAACTGGTTCGCTTTCATGGGCTTGATTTTGGAAAAGAACCTCTTTGTGCTCCCCCTTGGCGAAGATGGACGCTGGCTGCGTTACCATCCACTCTTCCGCGAATTCCTGCAGGCTCGTCTGAAAGAAGAACGTCCGCACGAAGTTCAGCCCATTTTGGAGCGGATGGTGACCGCTTATGAGAAGATGGGTGAGTGGGAAAAGGCTTATTTCACCTGTAGACAATTGAACGACATAGAAGCCTTGGCAGGTGTCGTTGAACGTTCTGGTACATCCATGTTGCAAACTGCGCTGGTTACATTGGAAGGCTGGATAAACAGTCTACCTCCTGGCTATACTCGTACTCGTCCTGGTTTAATTTCATTGCGGGGACCCATCCTTGCACTGAAAGGCAACTTACAGGAGTCGAAAGACCTGTTGGATATCGCTGTCTCCATTTATCAAAAAGATCATGATAATGCAGGGCTTGCTCTGGCGTTGACCAGGCGTGCCAATACCCTCCGTCTTTTAGGGAAATACGATGTTTCCTTAAAAGATGTGGAAGAAGCTCTATATTTAGCAGAAAGCGATCTTTATCTTCAACCTCTGTATGCTGAGGCACTCCGTCTTAAAGGTTTGAACTTATATCGTTTGGGGCAGTCGCGTCGTGCAGTCGATGAACTCGAACATTCTCTGTCGCTTTATACTGAGTTAAAGGAGACCGGCAGTATTCCAATGTTGTTGCTGGAAACTGGCATGGCCCACTTAGCGATTGGGGATGTCGACTCTGCAAAAGCTTCTTATCACGAGGCCTTAGGTATATGGAAGGAAGAAAAAAACTTCTATTATCAAGCCGAAATCCTAAATAATCTGGGAGTTCTATACCACGAGGTGGGCGAATATGAACCTGCTTCTGAGACATTTGAAAATGGCCTGGTATGTGCCCGGAAAAGTCGTAACCTTCGGACTGAATCGGTGATCTTGACTGGTCTCGGTGATCTCTACTCTGAAATAGAAGAGTTCGAAGCGGCGACCCAGGCGTATGAACAGGCGGAGATAATTGCCAATGGATTACCGGGATTTTTTATTTCCAATTATTTGGTGTTGGCACGGGCAAATCTTGCTCTATTACAGGATGATTCTGAAACGGCCTCCAAGATATTGAGTTCGTTCAAGAAGCAGTTAAAAACAAACCCATCCACTTATGAGCGTGGCTTGTGGGCGTTATTCGAGGGCCGAAATCTTCTTCTAAAACATGAAACCAAAAAAGCAATCTCTCTCTTGCTGGATGCGAAGAACTGTTTTATCCAGGATGGAAGAGAATCGGAAAGCCAGTGGTGCTTGGTTTGGTTGATGGGAGCCTATGAACAGGCAGGTCAACAGGAGGGGGCGCGGGTTGAATTTACCGAATTATTAACGATTAGAAATAAACCCACCCACGCGCTATTGATTACTTTACTTCAGGCATTGCCCTTACTGCAAGGCTTGCAAAGTGACCCACAGATTGGCCGTAGTTTGACCAGTTTGTTGGATAAATCAAAACGATTAGGGGAAAGAATATTTTCAGTGCGGAGAAACTTGCGCCGTCATGCGCAATCCATTCAGCTGCCGGCAGCTACTCTCACGATCCGGGCCTTTGGCCGCCCTGAGGTAAGCGTTAGCGGGCGTATGATTGCCATGCCAGATTGGCGCACGAAATCGGTCCGGGATTTGTTCCTCTACTTTCTTTTTCGACAGGATGCAGTCACAAAAGAGCAAATTGGCGAAATTCTCTGGCGTGAGATCGTCGATCCTCAGGCATTGAAAGCGCGCTTCAAGGATGAAATCTATCGCTTGCGCCGCGCGGTTGGACGAAATGCAATTGTGTTCGACGAAGTTTATTACCGTTTTAATCGTACGCTTGATTACGAATATGATGTAGAGGCCTTTGAGTCGTACTTAACGCGCGCTTCTAAAACCAGCGATCATACCAAACGGATCGAATGGTATCAAAAAGCCGTCGATCTGGTTCATGGCCCTTATCTAAGTGAAGTGGATGCAGACTGGGCCATCCAAGAGAGGGAAAGATTAGGTCAAATGTATGCTTCTGCATTGGAGGAACTGGCTCATTTATATCTGGATGTCAATCAGTTAAACAGTTGTCTTTCCATTTGTCAGTTAGCGCTTGCCCAGAATCGCTACAACGAAGACATCTACCAGATAGAAATGCGTGTCTACGCGGCTCTCGGCGACCGCGCCTCTATCGTCCGTCGCTATCAGGCCTCCAAAGCAGCTTTGAAGGAAGGGTTGGGAATACTACCTTCCCAGGAAACAGAGTCACTTTATCGTGATTTAACGGCCTGATGGGGAAATATTGTTTACAGAGCGCACTTGGGACTTTTGAATTGATTTCCAAAAAGGCAATCTCCTTTATCTTGTTAAAACTTTAAAAAGAAGATTCTGTTCTTTTACTTCACCAGTTAATTGCAAATACTGTACATAAATTTATATAGCATTACGTTATTTGTTGCCGGGTCATAGAACAGAGCGATAAGATTTTTGCTCAGGTTTTACTTCGTAAGTGCCACACTTGACATGTTTCCAATTGTGGTTCTGGATCCGGAGTAAAAGTCAGTTCATAATTGTTTTGGATTTCTTTTTTACGAAATTTATTTTGAGTACGTTTGACCATTCCATAGTGGGGCGCAAATTCGAATAAATGTTCTAGGGTATTGTCCTTCATTTTGATGGTTTTTCCCAATCGATAGCCATAATTTTGCATCCTGTTTTGCATCCTGGGTGTGATTAATATAGGACAAATAAATCAAGAAAGAGGTACCTACCCATGAACAATAATTTCTACCAGCTTCTGAACAATATCGATGACCGCTCCCCTTCTGATGGCAGTGGTGGCACTCGTCGTTCTCCTTCTGATGGTAGCGGTGGCACTCGTCGCTCGCCCTCTGATGGCAGTGGTGGTACCCGTCGTTCCCCTTCTGATGGTAGTGGTGGTACTCGGTAACCTCTTGGAAAGGAGAGATCCATGACAATGCTTTCTTTAGATGTATATTCTGCTTCGTTTCGCAAGCCCGCTGTAGAGCGCACTGCCTTGCACCGATTATTTGCGGCGGCGATTGTCAGTGATCAGTTTCGCAAAACCCTGCTGCGCGAGCCAGAAAAGGCGCTTGCGAACGGGTATCTTGGCCAGACGTTTCCTTTGACCGATCAGGAAAAGAAGATCATTAAGACCATTCGTGCTGAAAACCTGAGTGATTTTGCCCAAAAAGTCAATCAGGCTCTCAAAACGATTTGAAAATTGTATATCGCATCAGGCATATTTAATTTATTGTGTCGCACTGATGTCACACCAGGTGACGCGGCGGAGTTGGGGACGCAGTGATGAAGGGAATCACTGTGCCCCGCGTCCGTTGGAAATAGGTACCGATGGAGAATGCGTTGGTGAGTTTATCAAGCACTGAACAGGCACTTGAAGCAATCCTTCAAACGTTCACAGATATGAATTTTTTTCTTGCTCCTGATGGAGCAATTTTAGATTATAGATCGAACAATCCAATTCTCCCATACTTAATTCCAGCTTCCACGCCCAGTAAAAATATAAAGGATATTTTTCCCTCCGGCCTGGCCGATCAGTTGGAACAGGCTTTGAGTACGGTAAGGCAAACGGGAACTATTGTCAATTTGGAATATGTACTTCCCATCTCGAATCGCGAATATTGGTTTGATGCCCGCCTCATCCCAGTTTCAGATTCTAAATTTATGCTGATCGCCCGCGACATCACGGAGTGTCGGGAAATCAAAATCAAAATGGAGCGCCAGGTCCAGCAGATGTCCATTCTCCGATCGATTGATCTTGCAATCGCTTCAGGGCTGGATTTGCACCTGCTCCTTTCCATGCTGCTCGATCGCGTGCTAACGTTGATGCATGTCGACGCGGCGACTGTTCTTTTGTTGAATTCGAAAACGAACCTGCTCGAGTTTGCCGCCGGCAAAGGCTTTCATTCCAACATCCTGCAGTACACACGCTTGAAGTTGGGGGAAGGATGTGGAGGACGAGTCGCTCTGGATCGGAAGATACTTAATATCCCCGACCTCAGAAAAGATAAAGTGGAATTTGACCGATCTCCTATGTTTATGCAGGAGAATTTTGTTACCTATTGGGGCGTACCGTTAATGGCAAAAGGCCGGGTACTTGGCGTGCTTGAAATGTTTAACCGCTTGCCTCTTAAACCTGATATAGATTGGCAAAACTTTCTGGTGATGGTCGCAGGGCAGGCAGCCATTGCCATTGACAGCGCGGTCATGTTCACTGACTTGCAGCGATCCAACGCGGAATTGAGCCTGGCTTATGACGCTACCATTGAGGGCCTATCGCGTGCACTGGATTTACGCGACAAGGAAACCAAGGAACATACCTTCCGTGTTACAGACATAACGGTGAAGCTGGCTACCCGCCTGGGTATAAAACAATCTGACCTCATTCATATTCGACGCGGTGCCATCCTGCACGACATCGGCAAAGTTGCCATTCCTGATCATATCCTGTTCAAGCCCGGTCCCCTTCTCAAAGAAGAGTGGGATATTATGCGCAGGCACCCCGACATTGCGGTTGAACTGCTCTCCCCTGTAAGTTACCTGGAGCCTGCTTTGGAGATCCCTCACTGGCATCATGAAAAATGGAATGGCACAGGTTACCCGGATGGTCTTCACCAGGAAAACATTCCCTTTTCGGCAAGGTTGTTTGCGCTGGCCGATGTCTATGACGCGTTGATCTCCAATCGTCCGTATCGCTCAGCCTGGTCAAAACAGGACGCCGTTCAATACATCGAAAATCAAGCCGGAACACATTTTGATCCAAGAATCGTCCCTGAATTTTTGGATTTGGTGAATGCTAACAGTTTTTAACTTGTTCTCATTCAGCTGTTACACCCGTCTCTTGACCTTCCCCTGATTCTGAATTAAAATCCCTGCCTGTCATGCCCTCGTAGCTCAGTGGATTAGAGCGCTTGCTTGCGGAGCAATAGGTCGCGTGTTCGAGTCGCGCCGAGGGCGCCTTTTTGGAGCGGATCGCCGCTCCTTTTTGTTTGTTTCAACCTCCTGGAAATTTATGCCGCAATCAAAACCACAAATATTACTGACGAACGATGACGGAATTCTCTCCCCCGGATTGTGGGCCGCTGCTTCCGCTCTTTCGAAGCTTGGGTTTGTTACTGTTACCGCGCCGCGCGAACAAGCCTCAGGCGCCGGTCGTAGTCTGCCCAGTACCTCAGACGGGATCATTGAGGAGCAGCGAGTCGAGGTCAACGGTCAGGAATGGAGCGTGTTTTCTGTGGGTGGCACTCCGGCACAGACCGTACTTCACGGTGTCTATGAGGTCATGAAAGACCGACCAGATCTGGTGGTGTCGGGAATTAATTATGGAGAAAATGTAGCTACAGGTGTCACTGTTTCAGGGACGGTGGGTGCGGCGCTGGAAGGTGCGTCGTTAGGGATCCCTTCCTTGGCGGTTTCATTGGAAGCCGATCCCAAATACCATCTGACTTATTCTGAAGATGTAAGTTTTTTGGTTGCTGCTGAATTTACACTCCGCATGGCACGTCTGCTGCTGGAAAAGAAATTACCAGTGGATGTAGATGTTTTGAAAGTGGATGTGCCTTCAGATGCGACCGTGGACACGCCCTGGCAGTTGACGCGCATTTCGCGGCAAAGATATTACGAACCCATCGCGCCTGTCCGCGACTCCTGGGGCGAGCGTGGAATGATAAATTACCGCGAAGCCGCCGAGTTTGACCATGAAGCAGAAGATACAGATGTGTACGTCTTGCGAAAAAAACGGATGGTCTCTGTTTCGCCCGTCAGTTTGGATTTGACTTCACGCGTGAATTTTGCAGAATTTGACAAACTATTGAGGAAATAATTAAACGCAAAGGACATTGAGTTCACAAATGTTCATCTGTGTTCTCAATGTCCCTGGCAATAAAACGAAGTTCAATTAAAGTGTGGGGTAAATCTTGCGACCAGCTTTTCCTTCGGCATATAGCCTGTAATGCGTTCCTTGATCTCTCCACCTTTAAAGAATAGCAATGTGGGAATTCCCATCACTCCAAATTGCATGACAAGGTTTGGATTTTCATCGGCATCGATCTTGACGACTTTGACCTTGCCATCCCAATCTCCAGCCAGTTGCTTTACAATCGGGTCGAGCATCTTACAGGGTTGACACCAGACTGCGCTGAAATCCACAAGCACAGGTTGGGATGAATCTAAAACTTCTGTTTTGAACGTATCTTCATTAATATGTAGCATGTCAGACATTTGAGCCTCCAAATTGATAGATGTTTACAAGGAATAAGTTCTTACGTTGACGATGAATATTTCCCATGTTAGAATGCAGTCCGCTATACTGCCGGGCGCGTAGCTCAACGGCAGAGCAGCGGCCTTTTAAGCCGTTGGTTGAGAGTTCGAATCTCTCCGCGCTCACAAATCAACACCTGAACAGGGTGTTTTTGTTTTAGAGAAAGTGCTCGGGAATGATCTTAAAGATTATGCAGATTTATATGGGGTGTTTAGCGAAGAGGATGTTGCACTAAAAGTAATAGAGTGAATGCCGATTTTTTCAGCATTCACTCTATTACCATGGCTTCCCCCTTTGCATCCCCTTTCCGTGTTATTGAATAACTTATCGTTATTGTAAGGTCTACCCTACCCTACCTCAAGAAGACAACTGTCTAGCACCCTAGACAGTTGTACTGTTGCAGAAAGCTGCTAAAACCTTGAAATAAAGTCTGTTTTTTGCTACCCTCAAGGTATTAGAGATTGGAAATAGAATGAAAAATAAAATCCATGTGATGATTATGGACGACCATCAAGGCATCGTCGATGGATATCGTTATCGATTAAGTATGGTACCAAACATTGAAGTGGTGGGAACTCTGTCTTACGGCGAGGAGTTGGAGCCTGCCTTAAAAGAAAACGCTGTAGATGTCTTGATCTTGGATGTGGAGGTGCCAACCTCGCCAAACAATCCCAATGCGTATCCCATCCTGCATGCGATTCCAAAACTGCTTCAACAATACCCAGAACTTATGGTTCTAGTAATCAGTGTACATAGTGAACCGGGTCTGATCCGGGCTGTCGTCAATGCAGGAGCAGCGGGCTATATTTTCAAAGGCGATAGTAGAAGAATTCAGGAGCTGGGGAAATGGATCTCCGCTCTCGCGGATGGAGAGATTTGTTTCAGCGAAAAAGCCTTGGAAGCAATTGTCGGCCGAAAAGATGAGCCTTTCACACCGCGCCAGCTCGAGGCGCTTTCTTTGTGTGCATCCTATCCCAACAGCAAAACGGCTGAGCTGGCTCGTAAGATGAAGATTGCCGATTCAACGCTTCGCAATTTGCTTTCCACTGTCTATTTCAAACTGGGTGTGCAGACTCGAGCCGCGGCGATTGCAAAAGCGCGCCAAATAGGGATTCTTACTTCCGATCCGACAATGGCACAATTGTAGGTAGAACATTGGGTGATAAGCCCAGTGTTTCGAAAAGTTTCCACACAGGGGCGATGACCGCTTCCAGAAGAGAATCGATCACTTCTTTATGGGGAATTGGTGTTTCATTCAAGGTGTCGCGTGCTGCTTGATACCTGCGTATTAATTGATCTACGCAATAGCTGACTGCGCCGCAGCGAATCAGGATTTCTTGTGCCTGCTGCAAGGCATTCTCAATTAATATATTCTGATAGAGGTCTAGGAATTTTCTACGGTCTGGGTGTTCTACCGTCAGGGCAAAAAGGATCGGCAAAGGCTTGCGCTTCTGCAACCAATCTGGGTTTGCAGGCATTGCCATTGTGTCATTCAAGTCATCGTGGATCTGGATCATTTCTCCGTACAACTGCCCAATTTGTTCCAAATTTTTTGTAACATCTGCTCTGGCTTCCGCCAAAAGTGCCCCGAGATGGATCGCGCACCCGAAAAAGGGCGCACTTTTATTTTCCACAATGTGCCAATAGGAAATTTCATCCGCTGGGTTTTGGACATCCAATTCCTGACCATGCGCGGTCGTCAACATCATTTTGTTCAGGCTGTTCAACGCCTCCAGTCGGACCGAAGAGCTTGCCATGCTTCTGCTTAACGCTTCCAACCCCGCGGACTGAAATGCTAAGGCAAGGTTTGAGGCTCTGCCGCTCCCGATGCAGCGGTATTCGCCGCGTGGGTCATCATCCAGCATGTCATCGACCAGGATGATGCTGATCTGTGCGCAGGCTAGCGCGGCAGAGGCAGGGATCGCCTTTTCCGCAGGTTCCCCCAGGGCCTGGCAGGCGATGAGGGGCAGCCGCCAGTCACGGGGTTGTGTGGATGCGATACGTTGAAGGATTGTTCTCATCTCTTGCCATGAGCTAAAAATGGGGAATGGTAAGAGGTAATCTACTGTTGACTGATAAATATCCATATTTGTTACTCCTGCGAGACGGGTCGGAAACTCCGACCCGTCCGTGCTATACTGCGATTACGCAACGCGTGTCGCAGTCTCCGAATTTTGCTGGCTCCAATTTTGCCAAGTCAGGTCACTCTGGAGTGCCTGGGCCTGCCTGTAGCTCAAGCTGGTGATTTCTGAGAGTGCTTCCAAGTAGGAACCCTTCAGTTGGGATCCAGAAGAGATGGAAGCATAGAAGCTTTTCATAGTGTTCATTGGATATCTCCTTATTTAGCT
>DATFQC010000003.1:0-4868 GCA_035264425.1 Anaerolineales bacterium | reverse complement strand
TCCGCAACGGCCACAGACCAGCCTGCAATTTCAAGGCATGGAAGATCATTGAGATCGTTGCCAATGTAGATGGTATTCGCCAGCTGAATATTTTTCTGTAGCAGGACCTCTCGCATCACGCGTCCCTTTTCCTGGATCCCGATCCCATGAATAGCCTCCACACCCATCTTTTTTGCGCGCGCCTCTACAACCCGATTCGGCTCGGAGGAAAGAATCAGTACCTCAATGCCGTGTTCATGCAATTCTTTAATGCGGATACTATCGCTACGATACGCGGCGACAGTCTCTCTACCATCCTGATCCACCCAGACCCGATTATCAGTGATTACGCCATCAAAATCGCAGATGACCAGATCGATTTTTTCAGGCATAGGTCGTTTTACATGGCCTGGCGTAACCATCTCCAGTCCACTGTGAACCAATGCTTCATATTTTGCCCAATCAGAAAGACTATCAATATCCACGGTATACCGTGGATCGATGACGAGTGGATAGATCACATCACCTGATAATGATTTTTTCTGCACAATCGTTGAAACACGGATGGCATCGATATGCCCCGTTTGCCAGTAAACCGCTGGAAGAATCTGGCGTGGCGCATTGTAAGGCTCAGCGATACCATCCACCTGAAGCAATGGTTTCACAGGCTCATTTTCATCCGTAAAACGCCACATTTTATATGGGTTTTGCCCGGCAGGGACAACCCCGCGTACGCAATCCGCGTCCACATGGTCCGTAAGAATTTTCACTGCATCATCTACGCAGTCCTTTGGGCGAATTGGGGAAGTGGGTCGCAGTTGGATCATAAACTCGGGTTTATAGCCCTCGTTTTTTTCTAGCCAATTCAGGGCGTGTTCAAAAACAGGCAAGTCAGTGGTTTGATCCTGCGCAAGCTCGGAGGGGCGCAGAAAAGGTGTTTCCGCCCCATAGGCGCGCGCAACCGCCGCGATCTCTTCATCGTCAGTAGAAACAATGAGGCGCGTGACACACGAAGCTTGTTTTGCTGCAGCAATGCTCCAGGCGATCAGTGGGTAGCCAGCAAAGTTACGAATATTCTTGCGCGGGATTCCTTTTGAGCCGCCGCGGGCTGGGATCAGGGCTAAGATTTCAGTCATATGTTATTTCAGACTCAACGTCTGGAGACGTTGAGTCCGGAGTTACCAAGCTGTCCAACCCCCATCGACCACGACGTTATTTCCGGTCATGTAGGAAGAGGCATCCGAAGCGAGGAACAATAACGCGCCATTCATTTCATCCTTCTTTGCCATGCGGCCAAGGATGGTCTTTGCGGAATAATTCTTCACGAAGTAATCCTCATGGTTATTGAACACACCGCCAGGGGTTAGCGCATTGACACGAATTTCCGTCTCAGCGTAATAGGCGGCGAGATATTTGGTAAAGCCCATTACACCGGCTTTGGTCACAGTGTAATAAATGGGCTTAAATGCCACACGCTTGCCTTCTTTGACATAAATGCGCTGGTCCGGACCATTCAGGCCATAGGTAGAGCAGATATTGATGATGCTTCCCTTTTTTTCCTGGTCGAGCATGGGCTTGACACAGGCCTGGGTCATCAGAAACATGCCAGTCAGGTTTACATTCAAGGCCGAATTCCATAAGTCAAGCGGATAATCTTCGAAGGCACCGGGGGTTATCCCTTTACCAATCGCGTCGGGATCGAATTTAGGATCCAGCGCCGCGCTGTTGACGAGGATATCGAGTCTTCCAAAAGAAGATAATACTTTTTCAACTGCTGCATTTACAGAGTCGGGCTGGGTGATGTCGGTGGGAAGCGCCAGGGCTTTGTATCCGTTGTTCGTAAGCAACTCTGCACAGTCTTGCGAAGCGGAGGCGTTCAGGTCCACCACCACAACTGCCGCGCCCGCTTCTGCCAGAGTCCTGCAAAATTCGGCGCCCAGCAACCCCACTCCGCCTGTTATCACCGCGACGCGTCCTGTCAAATCAAATTTTTCCTGAATTTTCATATTCGCCCTTTGCTTTTATCCCTTAAGGGTGTGCAGTGTAGATGGAATCGCCCGACGATTTGTGCGCGAGATATAAATCCTCAGTCAACGCAGGTACATCTTTCGAAACGTTATCGCCATGACTAAACAACGCCAGGACGGCCCTACCCTGATTAATATCTGCCTGCATGGTAGATACACCCTCCTCAAAATTTGCGCGCACCATGGCCGTAGCAGAGTCAACTCGATCAGGCAGTACGTAACAACCGCGTCCCGTATAAAGATAGACCGCGCCTGGTTCGTTCGTATAGATCATCACATCTTCAGGTAGCTCACGCAAAAACGCCATCGCCTGCGAGTCGTACCATTGGAAGGAGGCGTACCCCAGTTCGCTGCTCGCCCAGGTATTGACCGTAATGGATTGATTGTATATAGAAACACCCAATAAAAATACAGTCAGCACGATCACGACTTCACGTTGTTTGTTTCGCAGCCAGATCCCAAATGCAACCAGCATAATCAATAAGGAGACCAGTACAGGCGCAAGGATGCGCAATTTGAACTTTGTAGCCGCGTCGAACATTAACATCGAAGCAATAATAGATGCCAGATAGGCAAAGACATATAAGCCTGTGGTAAATGATATGACTTCCTTCGCTTCTCTTCCGACCCTGATCTGTTGAGGCTTCGATAAATATTTCCATGTCATTTGGATGACCCACACCAACAGCGCACCCAGTACAAGAGCGATCAGTACTTCGATAATGACAGGCTGTTTAAAAATTTCCCGCCGCCACGATTCAATAGGAATAAAAAATCCTGAAAACACGCGCAGCCCCGTGCGTATATTTTCAGACGTCAGAGGATGCCAGGCAAAAGTACGATTGGTGGTGTTTCCGGCCAGAAGCCAGTTACGAACCGTCCATGTCAGGACCCAGGGCAGGATGCTTTCGAGGAAAATCCCAATGCTGACGAGTCTTTTTCTCCAATCCTTATGCAATATCAGCAACGCGATCACAAATGTCACAACCAGTGCGAGCCCAGCATAGCGTGTCAGACAAGCCATGCCGACAAATGTTCCACAGGCGATCAGCCACAACCAGCCTTCGGTCCGGCTCCAGGTCCATAGGTTGGATCGGCCTGCCTCACTCACTGCAGACCTTTCTGGCAAAGGCTGGGTATTGCCACTTTGAGGGAGCCTTTCGAAGTAGAGGTCGAACATCCAGAAGGAAAGCAGAGACAGAAAAATAAACAGCGGCTCGCTCATTGCCACGGCATGCAGCTGGAACATCTCTCCGCTTGCGACAAACAATGCCGCGAGAACGAGCCCCGCCCTCAGAGAAGGTGTCATCCGCCAGCCAAGGATGCCCAGCAAGGCCGCGTTCAGGCCAAAGAGCAAGGCATTGACCCACCGCACCGCATGTAATGGATCAATCCCCAATAATCCAAAAAAAGCAAGAACCGCTGAAAACGATGGGGGAAAGTGTGTGACAGGCTGGTCAGATGCCAGCCAGGCTTCGCGGTAGCCATCCCCGGCGGCCATGCTGCGCGCACCGGCAATGTAAGCAATCGAATCGTCGGAGAGGCCAAGTCCCTGAGGGGTGGCTCGGAGAACAAGTACCATGCCGATCAAAGAGATCAGCAGGAGAGCGAAGAAGGAAGCCAGGCGCGGTCGAATTGGGAACATAAATGAAACCTCGACCCTCATAGGTTTTGAAGGGTCGAGGGAAATATAACACTTAATTTTTCAGCAGATAGCCCTGATCTTCTAGGTATTGGACAATGATGCGGGCGTTCTCTTCGGGAGAGGCTCCATAACCTTTGAGCGTAATCTCCGGGTCGATCGGCGGCTCGTAGGGATCGTCTACACCGGTGAAGCCCATCGGTTTGCCGGCCTCCATCGCCTGACGAGCTTTTGCGTACAAACCTTTTACATCTCGTTGTTCACAAACTTCAACGGGAGTGTCCATATAGACTGTGATGAAATTATCACCCACCATCTTACGAGCTTCATTCCGGGTGGAGCGATACGGACTGATCGCGGCACAGATGACCGCGCCGCCCACACGGACAATTTCACCGGCGACGAAGCCGATGCGCATGATATTGGTATCGCGGTCTTCCTTGCTGAAACCAAGTCCCTTCGAAAGATGGGTACGAACGACGTCCCCGTCCAAGATATTAATCTCCCGTCCACGTTCGAGCAGGAGCGAAGTTAACACCTGTGTTGTAGCGCTCTTACCAGAACCGCTCAAGCCAGTGAACCAGATGCAGAATCCCTGCTTATTGCGCGGTGGGTACATCTCCCGCAGAATTTCAGCGGTCTCTGGGCGAGTGAACCACTCGGGTAGAAGTTTACCCTTGGCAAGATAATCGTCGCGCACCTGTGTACCCGAGATATTGAGAGTCCTGGCACCTGCAGGAATATCCTTGCCTTCCACATAACGATCTTCATCTGGAAGATAGACCAGTTCTTCAAACGGGATCATCTTGACGCACAACTCAGATTCGTACTGCTTCATCATCTCCTGCGCATCATAAGGACCGTAGAATGGCTTGCCAGTCGAATCTTTTCCGGGACCGGCGTGATCACGTCCAACAACGAAATGATTGGCGCCATGATTACGCCGAATGATGGCGTGAAGCAGAGCTTCCTTGGGCCCCGCCATGCGCATGGCAAGCGGGAGCAGACTCAGCGTGGTGCCATCCTTATCATAATAATTTTCAACCAGTGCCTTATAGATACGGACGCGCGTGTAATGATCTACATCACCGGGCTTGGTCATACCAACGACGGGATGAATAATCAGCGAGCCTTTCACTTCTGCGGCGGCACGCTTGGTAAGTTCTTCATGAATGCGATGTAAAGGATTGCGAGTCTGGAAAGCCACTACATTTTCATTC
>DATFQC010000002.1:0-8490 GCA_035264425.1 Anaerolineales bacterium | reverse complement strand
ACCTCCGCATTGAAATCCACAATCGGAATGCCTTCTCCATTAACGGTCAATGCCATCGGTACAGGGGTGGCAGTAGGTGGTTCAGGGGTAAGGGTTACGGTCGGTGTAGCCGTAGCTGCCGGTGCAAAAAATGAACCGCACGCCGAGAGTCCGAGTGCGATCCAAAGAATTAAGGATATCCGAATTAATCTGTAGTGGAAAGCGTAGCAGTGCATCGCCCCAAATTATATATTAAAAAAGTTGGGGCAGGTCTGAGACCTGCCCCAAGCGAGCATATGGTTTAGTAATCCATACCGCCCATGCCACCAGGAGGCATGGCAGGAGCCTTATCCTTCTCAGGCATGTCTGTAATGAGAACATCTGTGGTCAGGATCATGGATGCGATCGACGAGGCATTCTCGAGCGCCCCGCGCACAACTTTGACCGGGTCAATAACGCCCGCGCTGATCATATCGGTGTATTGGCCTGTCAGAACATTGTAACCAATGTTCTTGTTCTTCTTCTCAGCAGCCGTGCGGCGGACGGTATCGATAATAACAGAGCCATCCTGTCCGGCATTCGAAGCCAGCTTGCGGATGGGAGCCTCGAGCGCCTTCTTGATGATGTTAATACCAACTCTGGTCTCTTCGTTATCTTCACCATCCAGGCCCTTTAGCAACTTATCGAGCTTGCTCGCGGCGTTGATGAGCGAGATCTCACCACCAGGGACGATGCCTTCCTCTACAGCCGCTCGGGCTGCCGAGAGAGCATCTTCCACACGGTGCTTTTTCTCTTTCATTTCAGTTTCAGTCGCCGCGCCCACACGGATAATGGCAACGCCACCGCTGAGCTTGGCAAGACGTTCCTGCAACTTTTCCTTATCATAGTCACTGGTGCTCTTGTCAATTTCGGCACGGATTTCCTTGATGCGGCCTTCAATACCGCCCTTGACACCCTTGCCACCCACAATCGTCGTATTCTCTTTATCGGAAACGACCTTCTCCGCGCGACCGAGATCCTGAAGAGTAACCGTCTCGAGCTTGCGACCGGTTTCTTCAGAGATAACCGTGCCACCGGTCAGGATAGCAAGGTCTTGTAACATGGCTTTTCGGCGATCGCCAAAGCCCGGGGCCTTGACAGCCAGCACGTTCAACATGCCGCGCAGTTTGTTCAATACGAGGGTCGCCAGAGCTTCCCCATCGATATCTTCGGCAATGATGACCAGTTCGCGCTTGCCAATTTGAACAAGCTTTTCAAGGATGGGGACGATATCCTGGGCAGCCGAAATCTTCTTTTCATTGATCAGGATGTATGGCTCGTTGATGATAGCTTCCATCTGATCTGCATTGGTAATGAAGTAAGCGGAGAGATAGCCGCGGTCGAACTGCATACCTTCCACATATTCGGTCTCGAACTGCATGGATTTGGATTCTTCAACGGTGATGACCCCGTCTTTACCAACTTTGTCCATCACATCTGCGATCAAGCCACCGATTTCTTCATCTGCTGCAGAATTGGTGGCAACAGAAGCGATTTCTTCCTTGGTATCAATCTTCATGGACATCTTGCGCAGTTCTTCCACAACAGATTCAGTGGCCTGCAAAATTCCATACTTGAGCAGCATCGGATTGTAACCCGCCTCGAGTGCTTTGAGACCTTCATTTACGATGGCATGGGCAAGCACAGTTGAAGTGGTTGTCCCATCACCCGCGATATCATTGGTCTTCTGGGCAGCTTCCTTAAGAAGTTGGGCTCCCATATTCTCAAAGGGGTCTTCGAGTTCGATTTCTTTCGCAACAGAGACACCGTCATGAGTGATCGTGGGAGAACCGAACTTGCGGTCCACAGCCACGTTTCGGCCTTTGGGGCCAAGAGTTGCGCTCACCGCGTTCGCGACGATATTCATACCGTTCTTGAGCTTGCGGCGGGCGTCTTCTGAAAAGACAAGTTGTTTAGCAGCCATTTTTCAATCCTCCAGAGTTAGCCTTCAAGTACGGCTAGAATGTCGCTTTCGCGCAGGATAAGCAATTTCTTGCCATCCATTTTGACTTCGGTGCCAGAGTACTTTGCATACAGCACCTTGTCCCCTATTTGAACTTCCATGGGAACACGTTCACCATCTTCCTTGCGGTCGCCGGGCCCAGCCGCCAGGATCTTGCCTTCCTGCGGTTTTTCTTTAGCGGTTTCGGGGAGAATAATGCCTCCAGCAGTCATTTCTTCCTGCTCGATCGGTTCAACGATCACGCGTCCGCCAAGGGGCTTTAGCTTCATTTTGCTTGCCATCTTAAGGCCTCCTAATTGGAATTATAGATAATCAAGGAATTAGCACTCTGACTGTCAGAGTGCTAATCGTATGATACCCAAACCGGATGGCTACGTCAAGGGGAATGTTAAAATTCTTACAAAGCTCTGATGAAAGAACAACGCCTTCAGGCTTTATGGAGTTGGTGTTTCAATGACCTCAAGCGGTAGCTCCCCTACTGTCGTTGGCGTGGATGAATCTGCTGGCAACGAGTTTCCTTCCGCCAACGACTGGCAAATAAATTCTCCATCTTCAATGATTTTAATAATAATATCTCGGGCGTCCGCGTAATCATCAGCATTGGCATCGAGTTCGGCGCGCACTTCGCCAAAGGTTTTGATTGCTTCCTTGCAATTATTTTTGAGAGGGCGACTCAACGCTGCCACGACTGATCCATACGTATAATAATAGACAATCGTGTTAGGAGAAATTTTCAGTCCCTGTACATCCACGGGTTTTTCGCCCAGGTCAGGAAAGCACCGTTCCAGCCCGCGTCCTACACACGAAGCTTCTCCCGTGCAGCCATAAATTGCACACTTCAAGGTATCAATAGCACCCTCATAATTGCGCGACCGAAAATAAATAATTCCCAACTGCCCATAAATATCGGCATTATTCGGCTCATACTCCAACGCCTTTTGGACATTCTTTGCTGCAATGAAGAAGTCGCCCAATTGCGAATAAGTACGTGAGATGGAAAGATATGGCCCCGGATCATTCACGCCAATCTGTTCGTTGATCTTAGCGGCCCTATCGAAATAATCCAAAGACTGTTTATAGATCGGACCCTGCAACTCTTCATTTTGTATTTCAGAAGCGAGCCGACGATAATTCGCGCCAATGCGCAAATAAAGGAACGTGAAGTTCGGCTCGATAGCAATCGCCTTCTCGTATTCCGCGATCGCCAGGTTATATTGGCCCAGCGTCTCCAACACATACGCATTGACGCGATACACATCCATATACTGGTTTGCATCGGGCCTTTCGAGCGCTTGATTGATGACGGATTGAGCCCGATCCCATTGCTGTGTATCTACCAGGATCTCGGCATAATAAGCCAGGGCAAGCGTATTTGCACTGTCCAGTTGCTGTGCAGTCTGAGCCTCCTGATCGGCTTGAAGCAGAAAGTCCTGCACTTCTTCAGTGGTATGAAAGTTTGAGTCGGCATTCCAATCCAGGGTAAATGCATGAATGGCATGAGCCGTACTGTCCTCGGGCGCCAACTCAACTGCCTTGGTGGCAGATTCACGTGCCTGACTTAACCGTGCTTTCTTCTCATCATTTGTGATAAGAAACGCCGAGGAATATGTTTGAATGCGTGCCAGTTCTGCCCACGTCCTGGCATCAGTGGGGTTTATTTTCAGCGCTTCCTGATAAGCAAGGATGGCGGCATTCAGATTGCCGGCTGTAAAATCTGCCTTGCCTTCCAACAAAAAAGATTCGGGCGCACGCGTGGGGGTAGTGGTCGGCTGGAACAGTGGCTTGATGTCTCCTTTATTCAATTGTTGCAGCATCCATACACCACCCAGGATCATGATAACCCACAAAAACATGCGATAAATATTGGATTGCGGTCTGCGATGAAACAGAGGCCGCCGTGGATTTACATTCATGGTGTCCCCGTAGAAGGAACAGCAGGCGCTTCCGTTTCCACAACTGCGGTCTCTTCTGCAGCGGTGGGAACCTCTGTATCCACTGCCGGATTATTAAGATTTTCCTCACAGATTTGATTGATTGCCGTAGTAGCCTGCTGAACACTATCATCTGAAGAGAACATGGGCTGCAGCTTCTGGGCAAGCGGTAATGCCTGTCCACACTGATTGGTACGTGCCAGTGCCAACCCATACGTGTAATAGTATTCTGCAATCCGAAGATCATTCGCTAAGGGAAGACCGGTGATTGGCAGACCATTTTCCGTTTTCCCACCATTCACTGCCAGGCTAAGTTCGGTCACAGCTTCCTGATACTGAAAATTTCGAAAGAACATCACACCATAATTTCCGTGCAGGCCTGGGTCCGTTGGTTTATCTTCCACGGCAGCTTTAGCATATTGCAAAGCCTTTGCATATTCACCTTCAGTTGCATACGTGCGAGAGATTAGCCGTTCAGGCTCCGGGTCCGCCGGATTCAAGGTATTTGCTTTGGTAAACTCATCGATCGCATCATCATAGACTCCGGTAGAGCGCAAATTACGACCCACTTCCATATGCAAGACTGCAATATTCGGATTCACATCGAGCGCGGATCTGTAGAATTGGATCGCGTCTTCGTATTGTCCGGTGACTTCAAAGACGTAGCCGCGGGCCCGGCGTGTTTCCAACGCATTCGGATCCAATCCAATCGCCGTTCTGGAGGACTCTATTGCCTTATCTATATTATCGAAGTTATTCGAGTCAATCAGGATTTCAACACGATAAGCATGAGCAATGGCATTATTTGGATCCAGTTCTATTGCCTTATCAATCTCTTCAGTTGCATCGCTATTCTTTCCTTGAAAATCCAGAGCCCAGGCGCGTACCGCATGAGCCATTGAATTCTCGTTATTCAGTAATATTGCATTCTCGGCATTTGCCTGCGCCTCTTCAGGCTGTCCCGCCCATACCTGTATACGTGCCAGGGCGATATAAAGAGCAGGGTTCTGAGGCGAAGCATCGATGGCCGATTCATAAGCAGCAATCGCCTGAGACAATTTACCCTCCTTAAATAGGCCTTCGGCTTCGGTGACAAACGATTCAGGGGAACGCGTCACCGTCGGCGTTGCCTCAAACGGGTTTGGTTGGGACGGCAAATACACCTGATTAAAGTAATAGCCAAAGAGGACCACCAGACCGAAAAGCACCCAACCAAACAAATTTGGGCGTTTTCGGCGCTTCGTCATACTCCAGCGGCTGCTACGGGGTAGATACATACTTTCATATTATCATCGCCACCAGAGGCACGCAAGCCACTTCTTATTTAGCTCTTATCTTATGCTGCAGGGTTTCTGCTGCGCTTGACTATTAAATTTCAACCTATGCATCTATTTAAAAAGTTTAGTTACGCATGTGGCACATGCGTCAGACAAGCGGTAAAATCCCTCCATGCAATTTGAGGTATTTACCCTCCTGCCCGAAGTTTTTCCTCCCTACCTGGACTCCAGCATTCTGCAACGAGCTCGTCAGCGGGGATTGGTTGATGTGCGCGTCCACAATATCCGCGATTACACGCAAGATAAACATCACACCACGGACGATACTCCCTATGGCGGTGGAGGCGGGATGGTGATGAAACCCGAACCGGTCTTTGAAGCTGTGGAAGCAGTTTTGGGAGTCGCTTTGCTTCAGCCGATGCCTCTCCCCGTTATCTTATTAACGCCTCAGGGACGCGTCTTCACACAACGTATGGCGGAAGAATTATCCGCTCATGAGCGGATTGCTCTGTTGTGCGGCCGCTATGAAGGTGTGGACGAACGGATCCGTGAGCACCTGGTCACTGATGAAATCTCGATTGGAGATTACGTTCTGACTGGCGGCGAACTTCCGGCGCTCATGGTTATCGACGCGGTCTCACGTCTCCTGCCCGGTGTGTTGGGCGACCCCACTGGGGCAGAGGATGACTCACATTCCATTGGTTTGCTGGAATACCCTCATTACACTCGTCCACCAGAGTTCCGCGGTTGGCAGGTCCCGGAAGTGTTGCTTTCCGGCGATCATGGCAAAATCGAAAAGTGGCGCCGCGAGCAGGCATTGATCAGAACCCTTGCCCGCCGACCTGATATTCTTGAAAAAGCAGATTTGAGTAAGGAAGATCAAAAGATCGTTGAACGCATAAAGTTGAAAAACTCTTCGCCCTGAGCGGAACAGTAGGTAGTCAAAGGATAATTTTTATTGAATCTCGTTATCTTACGCACTTCGACTTTTTCTGCTGGCGGCGGTTGTACTGAGGCTCGGTGTGGGATTTGGGGAGGCAAACCGTATTTAACAGAATCAATTGTCGCCTGGGCCTGATCGGTTATGTTTAGCTTGTCGAATGGTTAAAGTAATTGTATACTTGCACCGAAATGGGCTTGTCATAGCCCTACGGTTCAAATTTCAATGAAGAGGAGAAGAACTATGAAGAAGCTGTACGTTTTGCTTGCGGCACTGTTGGTCGCCGCCATGCTCCTGCCTGCTTGTGCCCCGGCAGCAGCAGACTGCACCAGCGATCAAGTATTCTGTGTGGGTCTGGTAACGGATGTTGGCAAGATCAATGACAAGTCCTTCAACCAATCTGCATGGGAAGGCGTTCAACAGGCAGAGAAGGAAGTAGGCGCCAAAATTCAATACATCGAGACCACTGACGCCAAGGACTACGCCAAGAACATCGCCACCTTTGGAGATGAAGGCTACGATGTGATCGTCACTGTTGGTTTCAATCTCGGTGAAGCGACGGATGCCGCGGCCGCGACCTACCCGAAGGTCAAGTTCATCGGTGTGGACCAATTCCAGGCTGCCGATGTCCCAGGTGTCGCTGGTCTGGGCTTCCCTGAAGATCAGGCTGGCTTCCTCGTCGGTGCACTTGCCGCGATGATGAGCAAAAGTAACAAGATCGGCGCTGTCTGTGGTACCGATGCTGTTCCTCCCGTTTGGCGCTATGGCGAAGGCTACAAGGCTGGCGCTGCCTATGCAGATGCCCAGAAAGGCACGACCACGGAAGTCTTCGTTGTGTATCACAGCGATGTCGGCTTCGACAAGACCTTTACCGATCCTGAGTGGGGCGCGGCGACTGCCAAGTCCATGATGGATCAGGGTGCAGATGCGATTTTCGGTTGTGGTGGCATCACCGGTAACGGTGCGATCACCGCCGCCGCCCAGGCTGGCGCCTACGCCATCGGCGTTGACACCGACCAGTACCTGACTCTGCCTGAAGCAGCTCCTCGTATGCTCTCCAGCGCGCTCAAACTGGAAACCCCCGGCGTGTTCGAATTGATCAAGTTGGCAAAGGATGGCAAATTCCCAACGGGTAACTACCTGGGTGATGCAGGCTTTGCTCCGTATCATGATCTGGATAGCGAAGTCCCTGCGGATGTGAAGTCCGCCATGGATGCGATCAATGCGGGCCTGCTCGATGGCTCGATCAAGACCGATGTTGCTCCGGCCAAACCTGGCTAGACCATCATTCTCATTTAGTTGTTCTAATAAAACAGGAAAGAGGCAGTGCCTCTTTCCTGTTTGTTTTTCAGGCGTGCATGAATTCTTCGAGACATTAATAATTCAGGTGATATAATTTGCAGGATAAATTCACAGTCCGCCTGGAGACTCCATGCAGTCAGAGACACAATCAAGCTCAACGACGAAAGGTTTATTGCGATCAGCTCTGGATGCCATGCTTATTCCCTCCCTTGCGATTTTTACAGCAGTCGTATTGGGAGGGATTATTATTGCCTCCGTAAAAGGCAACCCCTTTTTAGCGTATTATGGGTTGATTCAGGGTTCCTTTGGTTCTGCAAAAGCTCTCAGTGAAACGGCTGTTTGGGCAACACCCTATATCTTTGCAGGGCTGGGGGTTGCACTGGCATTCAAAGGTGGCTTGTTCAATATCGGCGCAGAGGGACAACTGGCGGTCGGAGCCGTGTTCGCAGCCTTGATTGGGTATGCCCTGCCAGAGTGGCTTGGCCGAGATATACCCACTATTATTCATTTATCGTTAGCCATACTTGTTGGCATGTTGATGGGCGCACTATGGGCCGCCATTGTTGGTTTTCTCAAGGCTTACACCGGGGGACATGAGGTGATCAACACCATCATGATGAATTATATTGCCTTGAACACCATCTCATTTTTATTGAATGGTCCCATGAAGGACCCGAATCCAAACAATGTAACTGCGCGTACGCCATTGATCGCGGAGAGCGCCCGCATGCCTGTCATCTTCAACGGGCTTCGAATTCACTGGGGATTCGTGCTTGCTCTACTCGTTGCATTCCTCGTCTGGTGGTTATTGAATAAAACAACGCTGGGATTTGAGATCCGCACAGTCGGCGCGAATCCGGATGCTGCGAAGTATGCAGGCATTAATGTCAAGCGGATCATTATTTTGACCATGGCCCTTTCCGGCATGTTGGCTGGGCTAGCAGGGACCATCGAAGTCACCGGGTTGAACTATCGTCACGAGCTTGGTTTTTCGATCGGCTACGGGTTCGATGCCATTGCGATTGCCCTGCTGGGCAGGTCACATCCATTGGAGATCGG
>DATFQC010000001.1:0-7731 GCA_035264425.1 Anaerolineales bacterium | reverse complement strand
AGCCGAGTCACAGACGGTCACAACGATATCAAAATCTTTTGTTGGTAAATCGTTGAGATGTTTTGATGTGCCCGAATGTGAAATGCCAATCTCACTTAATACTTCTTTTGCCAGTTCATCAACATAACCTGCTGGTTTTGTCCCTGCGGAAGAGGCTTTCCACTCTGGAAAACGCGCGTTGACAATGGCTTCAGCCATTTGTGAACGACAAGAATTACCTGTACAGAGGAAGAGAATTGTTTTCATAAGAACATTTCGCGCTGAACGCAATGGGGCTACCCAAATCTCCCCGTAATGTAATCCTCGGTCCGTTTTTGTTTGGGCGCGGTGAAGAGTGCTTTCCCTTCGCCGTACTCAACCAGCTCCCCCTGCAGGAAGAACGCCGCGTAATCAGCGGTGCGCGCGGCCTGCTGCACGGAATGCGGCACGAGGATAATGGTGTACTCCTTCTTAAGTTCCTGCAAGGCGGCTTCCACTTTGCCCGTAGAAATAGGGTCAAGCCCTGAGGTGGGCTCATCGAGCAAAATGATCTCCGGTTGAAGGGCGAGGGACCGCGCCAGACACAAACGTTGTTGCTGGCCACCCGAGAGGGCGATGGCGGGATCATCCAACCGGTCTTTGACTTCATCCCACAACGCGGCCAGCTTCAGGCTTCGTTCGACGGCTTCATCCAATTTTGCTCTGCGTTTCTCGCCCGCAAGCTCCAATCCATAGGTTAAATTTCCGCGGATGCTGAGCGGCAACACCACGGGGCGCGCAAAGACCATGCCCACTTTGCGGCGCAGGGTAATTACATCGGTACTCGGGTCAAGGATATTTTGACCATCGATCAGAATCTGACCCGACGAGGCTTTGATCTCCGTGAGATCATTGAGGCGGTTCAGGCAACGCAGCAAGGTAGATTTGCCGCCTCCCGCGGGACCGAAGAGCACGGTCACCGCCTTTTCGTGGATAGCCAGGCTGACGTCACGCAGTGACTCGATGCCGTCGGAATATTGTAATGACAGGTTTTCTATGATTATTTTATCCATTGATTATAAAAAAGACGATTGACCATTGTCCGCGATCACCATTGTCGTCGTGCCCTTGCTCTTGAACGGATCACGGTTGCGATCAGGTTCATGGTGAGTACAAAAACTAGCAAGACCAGTGCTGTACCGTATTGGATTTGAATGGGCATATCAGGGACCTGGGTTGCGATGACAAAAAGATGATAAGGCAATGCCATGGTCGCGTCGAATGGCGAATGGGGGAGCTGGGGCAGGAAGAATGCGGCACCGGTAAAAAGGATGGGGGCGGTCTCGCCCGCGGCGCGTTCCAAGCCAAGGATGACTCCCGTCAGAATGCCGGGTAGCGCTTCCTTTAAGACAATACGACGGATGGTCTGCCAGCCTGTAGCACCCAGTGAAATGCTCACCGTGCGAAATGCCTGAGGGACCGAGCGTAATGACTCTTCTGCCGTACTGATAATGACAGGCAACGTCATGATCGAGAGAGTTAAGGAAGCTGCCAGAATGGACGTGCCGAAATTTAAGAAGATGACAAACAGACCCAATCCAAACAAACCATAGACAACCGAGGGGATGCCCGCAAGATTAATAATTGCAATGCGGATGGTGCGCGTGAGCGGAGTGTCTGAAGCATACTCCGAAAGATAGATCGCGGCGGCGATCCCCAGCGGGACGGAGAAAATGGCAGTGCCGATTGTGAGATAGACCGTGCCAATAATGGCTGGCAGGATCCCGCCCGCCCGCATGCCCTCACGCGGAAAACCCGTCAGGAACTCCAGCGAGATAGCAGGTAAGCCCTGGATAAGAATGTAAATTACTACCGCGATAATGGGTAGCACGGTCGCAATGGCCATTAAAGTGATCACAGTAAATCCTACGCGCTGTGCTGCATGGCGGTTGATGGGAAGTGCGCGTCTCACGATAAGATCCTCTCTGCACGCTTCTTGGTGCGGAAGACCACCGAGGAGGCTGCGATGTTCACACCCAGCGAAATGAGGAACAAGACCATCCCAATAAAAAACAGGACATGGTAGTGCGTGCTACCTCCTGCAACCTCTCCCATCTCTGCCGCGATGGTCGCGGTCATGGTACGGACGGGAGAGAATAAACTGCCAAGTTTCACAGCGAGGACAGGTGCATTCCCAGTGACCATCATCACGGTCATGGTTTCGCCGATGGCGCGTCCTACCCCAAGCATCACCGCGGTCAAGACACCGGAACGCGCTGCGGGAAAAGTCACACGCCAGATCGTCTGCCAGCGCGTGGCGCCCAGCGCCCAGGCCCCTTCCCGATAGGAGCGTGGCACCGCATCCAACGCGTCTTCTGCAACCGATACAACCGTTGGCACAGCGATCCCGCCCAGGAGCAGGGAACCGGTCAGGGCGGTCAGACCTGTCGGAAGGTTCAGAAATACTCGCAGGAAAGGGGAGAGCAGAAGAATGCCAAGAAATCCGAGTACCACGGAGGGAAGACCGCCTAATAATTCGACCAGCGGCTTGAGAATTTCGCGCATCCAGCGCGGCGCAATCTCAGAGATATAAACGGCTGTGCCAAGGCCAAGCGGGACCGCCACCAGCCCTGCACCGATCGTCACGACGAGTGAGCCAGTAATGAGCGGCAAAATTCCAAAGTGGTCTTCAATGGGATACCAGCGAATGCTGAGGAGGGAACTCAGGCTGGTTTCCGCAAAGGTGGGAATACCTTCGCGCACGAGAAAGAAAAAGATAAGTGCAACAAAGAGGATGGCTGAATATCCTGAAGCCTTGACCAAGCGAGTAATGACGAATTCACGCCAATTGAGTGATTTTTCCATGCAAGTTCTCCCCCCTCTCCGCTAGGAAGAGGAGTCAGGTGATACGGGTACAAACCCGAGGTCTGCCACGATCTGCTGGGCCTCTGAAGAAAGGATCCAATCGAGATATGTTTTGATGATCCCGGTCGGTTCGCCGTTGGTATACATATAAAGGTCACGGGCAATGGGATAGGTTTTATCGTTCACAGTGGCAATGGACGGCAACACATACGCTCCGCCTGCCTCTTTCGCGATGGCGATCATTTTTAAATCCTTTGGCACATAGCCGAGACCATCATAGCCAATGGCGTTTGGGTTCTGACGCACTTCTGCGACGATGCCTTCAGAAGAGGGAAGCAATAAGGTGTCCATCGAGAAAAGTGTTTTATCTTCTTTGCTCCCCAATCGTAGGACAGTCTCAAGGAAATATACATGTGTGCCCGAGTTGGTCTCACGCGAGAGGCGCACGATGGGCCGATCATCCCCACCCACCTCAGACCAGTTGCTGATCTTGCCGCTATAAATATCCGAGATCTGCTTAAGGGTTAATTGGCTGACCGGATTTTCCGGATTGACAATCACTGCGATCGCATCCCGTGCGATGATGTGTTCCACAGGGTCAACACCGTTCGACTTGGCTTCGCTAAGCTCCTCATCCTTGATTTGGCGGGAAGCGTTGGCAATATCCACGGTCTTATTGATCAGCGAAGCAATGCCTGTTCCAGACCCTCCGCCTGTCACCGAGATACGGACTTCCGGGTGCTCAGCCTGATATTTTTCTGCCCAGGCGAGCGCCAGGTTGACAATCGTATCCGAGCCTTTGTTCTCAATATAATTCGCCGAAGAATTAGATGCGGCCCCCTCTGAGGAAGATGCAGGACTGCATGCTGTAGAAAAGAGGAAAACAAATATCGCAAGAAGAGACAGAACGAAACGTTTCATTGCGTTGAATTATAGTCGAAAGTTTTTCGTATGTCATTGACATGATAAAATCGAAGCATGTCTGCTACACAATCTACGTTCACCGTAAAAGACCTTGATTTTTATTATGGCCCCTCCAAGGCTCTTTCAAAGATCAATATTGAGATCGAACCCGGTAAAGTGACCGCGCTGATCGGCCCTTCGGGCTGTGGCAAGTCCACATTTTTGCGTTGTCTCAATCGAATGAATGATACGATCCCAGACACCCGCGTGGATGGCAAAATTCTGCTAGACGGTGAAGACATTTACAGCGTAGATATGGATGTGGTCGGGCTCAGGCAACGCGTGGGTATGGTGTTCCAGAAGCCGAATCCATTTCCCCAATCCATCTACGATAATGTGGCATTTGGTCCGCGTGTCATGGGTATGGATGTAAAGATGGATGAGGTGGTTGAAAAATCCCTGCGGTCCGCAGCGTTGTGGGATGATGTAAAAGACGACCTGAAATCGGATGCGCTGGGTCTTTCGCTGGGCCAGCAACAGAGGCTGTGCATTGCGCGCGTCATTGCTGTCCAGCCCGAAGTGATCCTGATGGATGAATCGACTTCCGCGCTTGACCCAATTGCTACTCTGCACATCGAAGAATTGATCGCCGAATTGAAGAAGGATTATACGATTGTGATCGTCACCCATAATATGCAGCAGGCTGCCCGTGTCTCAGATTACACCGGTCTGTTCTGGCTGGGGGAGTTGGTGGAATTCTCGGTGACGAATGATATGTTCACCAAACCAAAGAAGGAATTAACCGAAGCCTATATTACGGGCAGAATGGGCTAGCTGTTCTGGTTCAAACCGCCTCCTTGGCTGACTTTATTAAATAAAAATCCGCCAGCACAGTTGACGGTGCCGGCGGATTTTTTATTATTGTTTCTGCCTTTGCTTGTCCCAGAACTCGTCATCAGTCGATTTGATCTCAGCCATTTCGCCGGTGGCGATGAAAATAGTCCGCTCACAAATATTCGTGACGCGGTCAGCCACCCGCTCGAGGTTGTGCGCCACCCACAGGAGCCAGTTGGCACGCTCGATCGTTTTTGGGTCGGCAATTACGAAGGTCATCAGTTCCCGATAGACCTGGTTATAGAGCGCATCCACTTCATCATCCTCAACCGGGATCGTTTTGGCAGTTTCGACATCTTCGTTGACGAAGGCTGTCAGCGCCCGGTGGAGCATATCTGCACCGATTTGCGCCATGCGCGGCACGTCGATCAATGGCTTCAGGAGAGGAGCATCGCCCATGCGGATGTTGATATTGGAAATGCCTTTGGCGTAATCGCCCATGCGTTCCAGCTCTGAGATGATCTCCATCGAGGAGGCCAGCAGGCGCAGGTCGTGCGCCATCGGCTGTTGGGTGGCAATCAGGATCATCAACTTGTTTTCGATCTCAAAGCGCTTCGCATTGATTTCCTTGTCGTTGTCAAAGAGCTTTTCCGACGCTTTGATATCGCGTTTTTTAAGCGCTTCCACAGAACCTATAATAGCCTGCTCCACCATACTGCCAAGCATCAGCACATCATCTTTGACCTGCTGGATTTCGGTTTCAAAGGTTTTACGCAACATGATGTCCTCGTTTCTCTTGCTAATCGTCATATTATACTCTTCCTTTTCATCTCTATTTTGTATGCTATAGGTTGCGTTATCCAAACCGGCCGGTGACGTAATCTTCCGTCCGCTTGTCTTTCGGGCGGGTGAATATGACATTTGTATCATCATACTCGATCACTGTACCAGAGCGTGTTTCTCGGTCGACCAGCATCATCATGGCGGTGTAATCGGAAACGCGCGCCGCCTGTTGCATGTTATGAGTTACGATCACGATGGTGTAGTTCTTTTTAAGCTCCTGCATCAACTCTTCAATCTTAAGAGTTGCGATCGGGTCCAGCGCTGAGGCGGGTTCATCCATCAGAATCACTTCGGGTTGGACAGCTAACGCGCGTGCAATGCATAGGCGCTGCTGCTGTCCGCCGGAGAGAGCCAGGCCGGACTGATTCAGTTTGTCCTTGACTTCCTCCCAGAGCGCCGCCTGTTGCAAGCACGATTCGACCAGTTCATCCATCTTGCCTTTAAAGCCATGGATCCTCGCTCCCCAGGCAATGTTTTCATAGATCGATTTTGGGAATGGATTTGGCTTTTGGAACACCATGCCAATCCGGTAGCGGACCTCCACGGGGTCAACCGCCGGATCATATAGATTCTCACCTTCAAAAAGGACTTGCCCTTCTATGCTTGTCCCTGTAAATAATTCATTCATGCGGTTGAAGGCGCGCAGCAGTGTACTCTTGCCGCAGCCGGAAGGACCGATGATCGCTGTGATCTTGTGCCGTTTGACGGCGATATTCACGCCGGTCACCGCTTGAAAGTCACCATAGGAAATACCCAGACTCTTTGTCTCGAGCACGTAATTTGAATTCTTGTAACTTGGTAAAGGTTGTGCCATGATTAGTAACTCCTGCTGAAACGATTGCGTAGCAAAATAGCTACAGCATTCAGGCTAAGTAAAATAATAAGTAATACAATAATTGCCGCGGCCGCTAACGCGCGGAACTCATCCTGCGGACGGGAGGTCCATTGATAAATTTGAATGGGCAGAGTTGTGAACTTGGAAAAAGGCGAGGTCGGGTCGAAGCTGATGGCAGTCGAAGCGCCTACCACCACCAGAGGCGCAGTTTCGCCGATGGCACGTGAAACTGCCAGAATGGTTCCGGTCAGAATACCAGGGATCGCGTTGGGTAACACATGGTACCAGACGGTCTGCCATTTGGTCGCGCCCAGCCCGTAGCTTGCCTTGCGTAAGGACTGTGGGACCGCGCGGATCGCTTCCTGGGCATTGATAATAATGATCGGAAGCACGAGCAGCCCCAGAGTAAGCCCTGCGGCAAGGACAGTCCGTCCGTTGGCGGTAACGGGGTCAACGTATCCAAAGATCGAACCGCTGGTCAGGGGTTCGAGCGTCCGCACGAAGATCGCCAGTCCGAGAATTCCATACACGATGGAGGGCACCCCCGCCAGATTATTGATATTGGTGCGGATCAGGCGATTCAGCCAGTTATCGGTTGCGTATTCTTCGAGATAGATCGCTGCGCCCACACCAATAGGGAAGGCAACCAAAATTGTGAATAAGATTGTCCACAGGGAACCGAGAATCGCGGTGCGCACGCCGGCGGTCAGCGCTTCACTGGATTGCTGCCGCCCGACAAAATCGGAAGACAGCCACGAAGTAAACTGAAGCTTGGCCTTGGGATACTTTGTTGCGGCGGCTTCTTTGATCTGGTTGGCGTGAGTAATGGATTCCCAGAACGACCAGGATTTCTTTACATCATATTTGACCACTCGTTCGAGAATCACCTGACGAATACTTGCAATGGATCTTTTTGCAAAGGGCTGATCTTTTTCCAGCTTATTGAACGCGCCGCTGGAGACATGGGCTTTCAATACGCTGATCAGTTGTTCCTTTGTTTGGCTTTCAAGCGGAGTGCCATTTACCGTTAAGGTGGCGGGGTCCACTCTGGCTTCGAGCGCAACATAACCGAAGGCGCCGTTGATAATATTCAACAATAATGCCGTCAGGGCAAGGATGCCAACGACAGTGGAGGCTTGAAATATCCAGCGCCAGATCGAACCGCCGCGGTTGCGACCTTCGATATTGACATTGTAATTGGGGTTAGCAAGCTTTTCTTTCAATCGTACACCTCACGGAAGCGCCGTACGATGCGCTGGCTGATCATGTTCAACGTGAGTGTCATCATAAAGAGCAATAATCCAAGCGCAAAAATACTGTTGTAATCAATCGAGTCGTAGGACAAGTCTCCACCCGAGATACGGACTATGTGTCCGGTGATCGTTTCTGCACCCTTGAAGGGGTTGAGTGTAAAGTTGGGACCTGCACCTGCTGCCACGGCTACGATCATGGTTTCACCGATGGCGCGGGAAATGCCAATGATGACCGCCGCG